>CAZRMG010000072.1:0-9988 GCA_964601095.1 uncultured Melioribacteraceae bacterium
ACGGGAAAGGTTTGCGCGGCGAGAATATTATATGTAAAAAGTATTATTATATAAACCTTTGCTGCTGTATTCATTATTAGTCTTTCGTTATCGCCGCGTGGTTAATTAAGAATTCAAATTTATTTCGAGACGGGTTTTGTGATTCCTTGTTTAATTTGTTTTCTAAGTTGGTCTTATAAACTATTAATTTATTAACCGCTTCATTGTAGGGTAATCTTATATAAAATATTTTATTGTTGCTTTGAACCGTTGTTGATTTAATTTCTCCATTTTCACCGGGATATTCATAAACGGTTTTAGCCGGATCATTAATTGTGCTCATATAAAACAATTCGTTTTCTTTTGTAAGCGCCTCAAAGTAAAAATCTTGTTTAAACTTATTTGTTTGTTTCCCGGTTTTTAGTTTTCCACTTGTGGTTTTCATGTTAATTATTTCCGGTATACCATTCACATACTCGAATTCAACAAATAAAATTCTATCGTTTTTAAGCTGGGCATTAGTATTCAGAAAAATAAAAATAAATAACACTGCGACAATTGCTTTCATCACTTGCCTTTCAAATATCATTTCATAAAAATCATTTTCTTAGTTTGATTAAAACTTCCGCTTGATAATCTATAAAAATAAACGCCGCTTGATAATTCCATATTTTTCATTCCAAATTCGATTTTATAATTACCTGCTTGTTTAAATTCACCAACCAGAACGGTTATTTCTCTTCCGAGCAGATCATATACTTTTAAAGATACATAACCGGCTTCTGGTAATTTATAGCTGATTATAGTTGCCGGATTAAATGGATTGGGATAATTTTGATATAAAACAAATTCGTTAGGAAGATTTATTATTTCATCTTCGACGCTTGTAAAACCGCCATGCCATTTAATTCTGCTTTGACGTATAGCTGTACGAACTTCTTCCCGGTCTTCGCCGCATGCTAAAGCAAATGCAACATCAATCTCCTGACCTGTGTTAATATTAAAAGGTCCCCCGCTTATTACATATGAAATATCTGCCGGACCGATTTTTGTTTTCTTAATTCCGCTGGAAATAGCAATCCACTTTTCCGAGTCAATAAATCCATCGCTGCTGTTTGGTGAGACTTCAAGAGTAGTGCTGTCTTGATTAATTGCATAGAATCCGTGATTGTCGTGGGAAATTAATGCCGCCCCGATAAATGTATTTTGTGGTAAGCCGTCAAGATCAAATGCGAATCCGAAATTATCTTCATAATCGTAATCAACCATATCATCAAGATGTCCCTGGTTATTAATTGGTATATCAAAATCAAAATAATATCCAGCAAATAAATTATTTATGTCTGCCTGTGTCGTGTTTTCAAGTTTGGTTCTTAATATTATATAATTTCTGTTATTCGGTTCTGTAAAACTATAAGTCATCATTGTTGTTTTAATGCCGAGTTTTTCATTGCCTGCGCCGTCATCGTTAAAAACCGTTATGCCTTCTTGATTTAATGTGGAACCAATGTTGTTTAATTTTACCGGTATAAGCGTATTAAAATCCGCGCTTTGGGTTTCGATTTTTCTTGCCGCGTCCATCAAGTTTGAAGGTCCTGTTCCATACATAAACGCACCTTCAAACAAAACGCTTTCTTGATCTTTGTACCTTAGCCCAACGCCCTCTGTATTATCGTAATAATCATTAAAACCCAACGCGCCTTTACTTGTTACAGAAAGAGTTATGTCGTTATTGTTGTGATTATCGTAAGTTGGGTTTACACGAGCGCTAATCCATTGAAAATCCGAATAACCATCGGCGGTAAAACGCAGCATGAAATTTACAGTGTGGTTATAAAGTCCGCCCGGTTCAATATAAAATTTTAATCCGCTTGTATTATTTTCGCTTTGCAATGTCTTTAACGACGAAATTAGAAAAACAGAATCAATTATAGTAACGGCAGAGTCTTTGCATTCAAGCGTAATTTTTAAATTAGAAATGTCATTTAAATAATTCGTGAATTTGATTTGAATGGCTGCGCTTTCTCCAAACTCCAACAAACCGTTTCCGCTTCCTTCTTCAATAAAATTTATGTTTGATGCTCTAACGGAAAAAATATTTGTCTCGCTCAATGCGCGTACGGCATTGATTCTTCCCCGCCCGAGTTTATACTTAATTTCGTCGGATGGGTTCGCGTTATAGGTTTCAATATAATCTGCCGTCGCACGAATTCTTTCTGCAATTTGAAGAGGTTCATCATTGGGAAATTTTGAAAACACAAGTCCCGCCAAACCTGCAACAATCGGAGAAGAAGTTGAAGATCCGCTCGCAGAAAAGTACGCGGGCAATATCCCGGAATAAGTCGGCCATGTTGATAGAATTAAAGTACCCGGCGCCATAACATCTATTGATGTTCCATAATTTGCTTGCGGGTGTTTTGTATCGTCATTATTTAGCCAGCCGACAGTAAGAACGCCGTTGTAACTTGCGGGATAAAATAAATCAGTTGTGCCTTCATTGCCCGCGGCTGCAACAACAAGCGAACCTTTTGATATTGCATAATTAATAATTTCCTGTTCATAATTCGAAAAACCATAACCACCCCAACTGCAATTAATTACTTTTGCGCCTCTATCTGCGGCATACTTAATTCCTTCAAAACCATAAACAATAAACGGCCTGCCGTTTTCGTCTCTTCTGTCATTCCTTGCTGCTTTAACGGGAAGAATGCTGCAATTATATCCTATCGACGCAATACCGGTAATGTTATTTGTTACTGCCGCCGCAAGCCCTGCAACGAGCGTTCCATGATAGCCGTTAAAAAAAACAGCTAGATCTTCGCGCGGATCATTATCGGGCGTACCGTTCGTTCCGCCAAAATCCCAACCATTTATATCGTTTGGGTAATTTGCATCGGGTGTGCTGTTTGTAAATATATTCGCGCTTAAATCGGGATGTGTCCAATCAACTCCGCTGTCAACAATCGCTATAACAATGCCGGTATCGCCTGTCGTAATATTCCAAGCTTCCTGCGCTTTTATTCTTTCAAGATAACTTTGTTGGTTTTTAACAAAAAGAGTATCATTCGGCGGATCGATAACAACTTGCCGGACATACTTTGGCTCCACCCACTCAATGTTTTTTAAGTGTGAAATTTTTTTCGCCGCGTCCAAAGGATCGATGCCGTTCTCAATTGTAAGAGTAATAATTCTTCTTAAACCCTCTTCCCCCTTTTTCAAAGAAGTATTGTTATCACTAAAATTTTGTTCTGCATTAAGAATCTTGATTCCTTTAATATTTTTATTGATTGATTCCATCACCCGGCTTGCTTCGGCTTCGTAATCGGGTTTTAATTTTATTACAACTTTATTTGAAAGAATGTACGAGTTCGCTTTTTTTATTACTTCGTTTTGTGCGTAAAGAATTGTGACGAAAACCAAATATGTTAGTAGAAGTTTTTTCAATTTTAATCCGATAAAATTTGTGGGGCAAGTTTATTAAGAAGAGACATAATTAACAATGCTTAAAAACATGCTTGTAAATATAAAAAAAGCCGGTTTTCTGTCGGCTTTTCAGTGATAATAATCTTACTTATTTTATTTCATAAATATTGTTTTGGGAATTAACATCCGGTCCAAGCAAAGTCATAATTTCCGTTTTTTTAATTTTTTTACTTTTATCGCCATTAATTAAATATTCATTCTCGCCGTTTTTCCAAATTGCCGCTGTTTTATGAATAACTTCTTCAGAATAATCTTCGTATATAATTTTTATATCAACTGGAATAGGATAGCTTCCGATTTTTTCAATAACAATTTCGTTGCCGGGTTTAATTTCTTTAATGGAAACATCCGGATATCCTTGTTCAAAAAACCACGGCTTCCAAAACCATGATAAATCCTGCCCGGAAACATTATCGAATGTAAAAAAGAAATCATATGGAATAGGATGTTTGCCGTTCCATCTATTCATGTATTCGCGTAAACATTTTCCGAATAAATCATCGCCGAGAAAATCTTTTAAAATTAAATACGCAATCCCGGGTTGTTGGTAAAGCATTATGCCCGCCCCGCTTGTTGTTGCCGAATGTGATAATGTAACCACCGGCATCATGTACTCGTTGCCGAGGTGGCGGTTAAGCGCATTTATTGTTTTTGGTAATTCATCCTCTTCAGGTGTTAATCTTTTAACCACATCAAAAGTTAGAAACACCGCCCAGCCCTCATCCATCCACGCGTATTTTCTTTCGTTGGTTCCCATATAAAAAGGGAAATAAGTATGCGACATTTCATGAACGGTTACGCCCACGTGACCGCCGCGGGTATGATATGTCCCGTCATTGCACATCATGGGGGATTCCATGCCTCCGCCCCAATTTTGTTCGCCGTTAAAAATTGTGATCTTGGGATAAGGGAATGGAACACCCGGCCATTCAAAAGAAAAATATTTCAAGGATAACTGTGCAATGCTTGGAGTTTCTTCGTCAAACTTTCTGCCCGGCAGATTAGCGGCATCTGTAAAAACTCTTCTACCGGTTTTATTATCAACCACCGCGCTCGTACCGCTCCACAAATAATTTTTTGCCATGCCGAATGTAAAATCGGGAACGTTTTCCGCTTTAAAATGCCAAGTGTGTTTTTCTTTTTCAATAAACACTGCATTATTCTTATAATCTTCTGCATCAACAATTTTAATTGTTGAATCGGAAGACTGGGCTTTTAAATATCTTTCCAAAATTTCGGGCTGTAAAATATCTTTAAGGTTCTGAATCAAACCGGTTGCCCAAATTAAATAATTGTTAGGGGCAGTGAGTTCAACGTCAAAATTTCCAATGTCATTATAAAATTCTACTTGTCCACCGTATTCCTGACTGTCCCATCCATCAATATCATCATACACAGAAATTTGCGGATACCAATACGCGAAGAAAAATGTTGAGTCGGTGTATGCCCCCATTCTTATTCTTGTTTCTTTTGGGATTGGCGGCTGCTGCCATTCAATTTCAATTTTTGCCGAAGAGCCCGGCGCAATTTTTTGCGGGAATTTTGTTATAAAAAGATTTGTTGATGATCTTCTTACGCCATAATCTTTAGACTTAAAATCTACGCCAACGCCGTTGATTATTATCGTGTCTAATTTAATTCCATCTGTTATATCGGATGGGTGGGCTGCAAAATTCCTGCCACTGCCTTTTTTCATATTATCATGATATAAACGAAACACAAAAGAATTTAAAGTGTCGGGACTGTTATTAAAATAAGTAATAATTTCCTTTCCTTTAAGAGTACGCGTCTCTGGAAAAATTTCGGCTTTAATTTTGTAATCGGAAGAATTAACCCAGTATTTTTCACCCGGTTTGCCGTCGAACGATCGTGTCCCTTTCTCATAAGCTTTTAAAACATTGCGCGGAACAAAAAGCGAGGGTTGCGCCTGCAGCGTTGTATAAAAACACAACAACGTCATCGCGATCATTAAATACGAATAGTGTTTGTTTTTCATTTCACCCCTTATTTAGTATTTAGAATTTTGCAATATTGTTTGAAAGATTTGTGTCTGGAATTTGAGATGTTCCCAATTCTATTTTAACAACTTTTTTTTGTGTCGAAAAATTAAAATCTATTACACTGCCCGAATCTTTCCATACGGAGGCGGTTTTATTAAAAATAATTTCTTCCGTGCCGTCGTTGTATCGTGCTTTTAAAATAACAGGCATCGGCAGTCCGCCTAAGTTGCTTATTCTACATTTTATTCTTCCTACCTTCTGCTGAAAATTTTCAATTGCGAGATCGGGATACTTGCTTTCAAAAAACCAAGGATTCCAAAACCATGTTAAATTTTCGCCGACAACCTCGTTAATAGTAAAAAAGAAATCATAAGGAGCCGGATGTTTTCCGCCCCACCTTGTCATAAATTCTATTAGCGCTTCTTTAAATAATTTATCACCGAGGAATCCGCGAAGAAAATCAAACGCCGCGCCGGGTCTTCTGTACGATGCCGTTCTGTATGAAGCTCCTGTAAGTTGATGGGAAGGAACCATCGGCGGAATATCTGTGTCTTTACCTGCAAACTCCGAGTAACTTTTTGCGTTGCGGGAACGCGGATCGTAGCCAGGTGCGTTTTCAGTTTGGAAATCAAACGGAATCATCGTCGCAAATCCTTCATCAATCCAAGCGTATTTTCTTTCGTTAATTCCCATATAAAACGGAAAGTATGTATGGAAAATTTCATGCGAAGTTAAGTGAACCGTTCCCTGTACGTTAGGCACGGCGGAATCATTGCACATCATCGGGAATTCCATTCCCCCCTGTCCATGAAATACGGTCATCGTAGGATACGGATATGGAATACCGGGCAAATGTGTAGAAAAACTTTTAATTGATTTTCTTGCAACATCGGCTACGGTTGAATAATCCTTTGTCGTTTTATTATATGCCGCAGAAATAAAAGCTCTTCTCCCGGTTTTTACATCAACAACAAGACTCGATGCATCCCACAAATAATGATCGCTTAAAGCAAAAACAAAATCGGGAACGAGTTCTGCCTTAATTTTATAAGTAAGATTTTCATTGTTTGCTGTTATTGTATCATTCTCATAATCTGTTAACTCAACAACATTTAGAATTTCATCAGATGTTAAAGCACGGTTATATTTTTCTAAAATATTTTTGGAATAAACTTCTTCGGGATTTTGCAATACGCCCGTTGACCACAATAAAAATCCTTTTGGAACAGAGATATTAACTTCATAATTATTGAAATCATTATATGTTTCGGTGTGTCCAGTATAATTTTGAATATCCCATCCGTCAATGTCGTCATAAACTGAAATTTGCGGATACCAGTACGCCACAAAAAATGTTGTGCTGTCATAAGCACCCATTCTTATTTGTGATTGATTCGGAACAACAAAGCTCCACTCTATTTTTAATTCAATATTCCCTTTTGGTATCAATCTTTTTTCAAGAGGAACATAAAGATTTGTTCCTTCACGTTTGGGTGAAAATTTTTCGTTATCGAATTTTAATTCTTTATCGCCGACAGATATTTTTTTTATCTCTGTTCCGTCTGTAAGTGCTTCCGGGTTTATTGAAAAATCTCTTTGGTTGCCTTTGCGGTAAATATCCTGGTATAGTTTTATTACTATCTGCTTTAGTGTGTCAGGACTGTTATTAAAATATGTTATTGTTTCTTCGCCCGAAAGCAAACGCGCTTCAGGATTTAGTTCGGCATTAATTTTATAACGGGAATAATTCTGCCAATAGTTTTCTCCCGGCTTGCCGTCGAACGAGCGCGTTTTATTTTTATAAGCTTCTTGAAAATTTGTTGGAATGTGTAAAACGGTACTTTGTGAATAACAATTCCCAACCAATAAAATTGTTATTAGCGATAAAACAAAAATTTTTTTCATTGTGTTGTCGTTTGATGTGTTTTAGAATGGAATCAAAAATAAATTAACGGCGTGTTTTATACAAATTATTTTATTTTAATAATTATTATCCCCGGATATAAATTTGTTTTGCTGCTTATTAAAAGAGACGCGATACATCGCGTCTCTACCACAACAATTTAATTACTATTCTACTCCAGGTTCGTCCTCTTCGGGAACAACGCGTGCAATGTCTGCAATGTCGTCGCCTTCGTTTAATCGAATTAAACGAACGCCTTGGGTGTTTCTTCCCATTACACGAAGCTCGCTCACGGATTGGCGAATAACCATTCCGCCTGTTGTAATAATAACGAGTTCGTCGCTGTCGTTAACTTCTTTCATTGCAATTAATTTTCCGTTTCTATCGGAAGTTTTAACTGTAATAACTCCTTTACCGCCGCGCTTTGTTAATCTGTAATCTTCTATTTCTGAACGTTTACCGAATCCTTTTTCGGTTACAACCATTAATGTCGTAGCATTCTTTATTACTATCATTCCAATTACAACATCGTTCTTGCCGAGTTTAATTCCTCGAACGCCTGTTGCCGTGCGGCCCATATCTCGAACATCTTTTTCATTGAATCGAATAGCCATGCCGGTCTTTGTACCGATAATAATATCATTCTTGCCTTCGCTAAGCTTTGCTTCAATCAATCTGTCGCCTGCCGCAAGATTAATAGCATTGATTCCGCCGCGGCGAATATTTGAATATGCGGAGAGAACTGTTTTTTTAACGGTTCCTTTTTCCGTTGCCATAACAATATATTTATCGTCGGTGAATTCTTTTACGGAAACAAACGCGGTTATATTTTCTTCTTTATCTTTTTCAATAAGATTTAAAATCGATCTTCCCTTGGTAGCTCTTCCTCCCTCAGGAATTTCGTGAACCTTTAGCCAATAACATTTTCCGCGGTCGGTAAAGAACATTATGTAATGATGCGTTGAAGCCACAAACATATGTTCTATAAAATCTTCCTCCCTCGTTCCGGCTCCGGTAACGCCTTTTCCTCCGCGGCCTTGTCTTCTGTATCCGCTAACCGGGAATCGTTTAATAAATCCTGCGTGGGAAATTGTAACTACAACATCTTCTTCGGCGATAATATCTTCAAGTGAAAATTCTTTGAAGTCGTGAACAATTTCGGTTCTGCGTTCGTCGCCGTATTTTTCTTTTAAAACAAGAAGTTCATCTTTGATTATTTGTTTTCTCAATTTTTCGTTTGCAAGAATAGCTTTTAATTTTTGAATTAGTTTTATGACTTCTTTGTATTCATCTTCTATCTTTTTGCGTTCGAGTCCTGTAAGGCGCTGCAATCTCATATCAAGAATTGCTTTGGCTTGAATTTCGGAAAGTTTGAACTTCTTCATCAAGTTAATTTTTGCCGTTTCAACATCTTTTGATTTTTTTATCGTAGCAATAACTTCGTCGATGTTGTCGAGAGCAATTATATAACCTTCCAAAATATGCGCGCGTCTTTCAGCGGCATCAAGTTCATACTTTGTTCGGCGAATTAAAACGTTCATTCTATGATCGAGGAAGTGATCCATCATTTCCCGAAGTGTTAAAACTTTAGGAACGCCGTTAACAAGGGCTAGCATAATTACGCCGAAAGTAATTTGCATCTGCGTATGTTTAAAAAGTTGATTTAATGTTACGGCAGGCTGCCCATCGCGTTTCATTTCAATTACAATGCGCATTCCATCACGGTCGGATTCATCGCGAAGATTTGAAATGCCTTCAACTTTTTGTTCTCTAACAAGCGAAGCAATTTTTTCAATAAGAGTTGTTTTGTTAACCTGGTATGGAATTTCCGTTATAATAATATTTTCACGGTCGTTTTTAAGAACTTCAACATTTGCTTTGGCACGAAGAATTATTCTGCCGCGCCCGGTTAAAAGAGCATCTTTAACTCCTTCATATCCGTAAATAATTCCGCCGGTCGGAAAGTCCGGGGCTTTAACTATTTTAATCAAATCTTCCGGTTTTAATTTAGGATTGTCGATAACGGCTATCAACCCGTCAATAATTTCACTTAAATTATGCGGGGGAATGTTTGTTGCCATACCGACAGCAATACCACTTGCGCCGTTAACCAAAAGATTTGGTAAGTATGCCGGCATTACCAACGGTTCTTGCAGAGAGTCGTCAAAGTTAGCTGTAAAATCAACTGTGTTTTTATCAAGATCGCGAAGCATTTCTTCTGCTATTCTCGCGAGGCGTGCTTCGGTATATCTCATCGCTGCAGCGCCGTCACCGTCAACAGATCCAAAGTTACCCTGTCCTTGCACAAGCGGGTAACGCAATGAAAAATCCTGAGCCATACGAACCATTGTATCGTAAACCGCTGTGTCGCCGTGCGGGTGATATTTACCAAGAACTTCACCCACGATACGCGCGGATTTTTTATACGGCTTATTGTGAGCAACACCGAGTTCGTGCATTCCAAATAAAACTCTGCGGTGAACGGGTTTTAATCCGTCTCTTACATCGGGCAATGCGCGTGCAACTATAACGCTCATCGCATAATCGATGTAGGATGATTTCATTTCTTCTTCAAGCGATACGGGTACTACTTTTTCAAAAATTGTTGTCATGAATTTCTATT
>CAZRMG010000073.1:0-587 GCA_964601095.1 uncultured Melioribacteraceae bacterium
AAGCCCAATTCATTCCAGCCCAGCATTACGCTTTGCTTGCTGAAATTTGGTTTTACAAGCCAATAAATATCATAAATGTGCGAGAAGAGAATTACCGATGATGCTATTAAAAGTCTCTTCGGATTCATCTTCGAAGGTTGTGATAAAAGCAAAACATAAGGTGCAAGAAAATGCAGAAGTATTAATCCAATCGAGAAATAAACCCATCCGCCTTCCCATCTTTGAAGAAACCAGAAAGTTTCTTCGGGCAGATTGGCGTACCATATGAGCAAATACTGGCTGAATGCAATGTAAGCCCAAAAATTTGTGAAGGCGAACAAAAGCGCTCCGAGACTATAATAATTTTCGTTTGAAATTCCTTTAACAAGGTACCCGTTTCTATTTAATAAAATTGCCGCTATTGTAATTACCGCAAGTCCGGCAAGTACCGAACCGGCGAAATAATAAATTCCAAAAATTGTAGAGAACCAATGCGGTTCCAAACTCATCATCCAATCTATTGCCGCAAATGATATTGTAATAGCGAATACGGGTATAAATCCAGCTGATAATTTTATATTCTTTGTAGTAAGTTTTTGATCGTGGGT
>CAZRMG010000073.1:597-9964 GCA_964601095.1 uncultured Melioribacteraceae bacterium
AATAATATCCACAAAGCAAAAAACACTATTACACGCACAATAAAAAATGTTGTATTTAAATACGGTGCTTTGCCGATAAGTATTTTATCCATATTAACAATTTCAGGATGCATCCAGTGAAAAATATTCCCGAGGTTGAAAAACAGCGGGATAACCACAACCGGGAGCGCCAATAAAACCGCGGCGAAAAATTCGGCAATTCTTCTGAAAGGAACGGACCAATCGGCACCGGCAACATATTCAACCGCAACTAAAAACATCGAACCAAGTCCAATGCTGATTAAAAACATCAGCAAAACTATATTGTTAAACGAACTGCGTGTCGAATCCACAAAATAACCCAATGCAGATAAAATAAGCCCGATAGCAAATAGCGATATGCCGATATTAAAAATCTTCTTTGGCAATTCTTTTTTCTGATATTCTACTTTAAAGGACGAACTCATTGTAAGTCGGACTCCTTAGCGTTTAGAGATCTTTGTAAAACTCTTATATAATTAACAACGGCCCATCTTTCCTCAGGTTCGAGCTGGGAATTATAACCCGGCATAATATTTTGACCGTCGGTAATTACATGATAAATTCTTCCGTCGCTCCAATTCCTAACTTTTTCCGAATGAATGCTCGGCGGATTAGGGAATTGACCACGAAGACGGCTGTCGCCCTCGCCGTGGTAACCGTGACACGGACTGCAGAAAGTGTCGTATCTTTTTTGACCGAGAGTTAAGGATTTTTTAGAAACCGGAATGGGGTTCACTAATAATTCACCCGCAGCGTCGGGTTGATTTTTATATGGATACGGCAAATATCCCCTCGCTACAGTTCCTTCAACTGGCAAACGCATTCCGAATCCATCTGCAAAAACTGCTTCGTAAGATTTTTGCGGATTTAACTTCTCCTGGTTTACCATCCAATCGAATGGCGGCATATATAAAACTTTGTTGTAAATAAAATATATCGCTCCGGAATTAACTGCCGCTACTATTATTAGGAATAAAATAAATTTCGGCTCGAATATTTTGTGCTTGTGATTAATTTCTTCGTTATCATAATACACGGGCGAAATATTTATGGCGCCGAGGGATTGTAAAAATTGCTTTACATCCTCCTCGTTGAAATTCTCGTCCTCGGCTTGAATGCTTATCCCGTGCATATCCGATGAAACCTTTTTCATGAACTCGGTGCCTTGGAGGGGATGAGAATTATTCGGGAATTTGAAAAACACGAAAAGCATTGCCAGCACTGTTCCAATCGCTGCGAATAAAACGGTCAACTCAAATATAATCGGCACATAAGCCGGAAATGAAAACAACGGTTTACCGCCAATTACAATCGGGTACTCAATTGCGGAAACCCAATAAGTAAGTGCAATTGCCGATAGAGTTCCGGTTAATCCCAATACCAACGCGACATACCCTAATTTTGAAGCGGGCAGTTTCATTGCCTTTGGCATTCCGTGCACCGGATACGGTGAATGTATATCGTATTTTTTGTAACCCTTTTCTTCTGCCT
The DNA here is from genome assembly GCA_964601095.1 of uncultured Melioribacteraceae bacterium. Taxonomy (GTDB): domain Bacteria; phylum Bacteroidota; class Ignavibacteria; order Ignavibacteriales; family Melioribacteraceae; genus JAEWUC01. The sequence goes on from CAZRMG010000073.1 coordinate 2,110, forward strand.
TTTCGGCTGCGTTTATAATCGCGTCGGGATTATCGAACAATCCGGTATAACTATATAAAATCTTTTCGCTCATTATTAATGATCCTTATGAGAAGGTTGAGAACCGTCAACAACAGCTTTCACTTCGGCAATTGAAACAACAGGAAGCGCCTTTGTGAACAATAAAATAAATGTGAAGAAGAATCCGAAACTTCCGAGCAATATCATTCCGTCCACCAACGTAGGTTTATAATATGCCCAGCTTGCCGGCAGATAATCCCTCGAAAGCGACGTAACGACTATTACAAATCTTTCGAACCACATTCCGACATTCACAAATACGGCAACAACAAACATCGCGGGGATTGATCTTCTAATTTTTTTGAACCAGAACAACTGGGGCGAAACAACGTTGCAGGTAAACATTATCCAGTATGCCCATGCATATGGACCCAACGCGCGGTTAAAGAATGTGAATTGTTCCGGCTGAACACCGCTGTACCAAGCTATAAAAAATTCCATCGAATAAGCGTAGCCAACCATTGAACCGGTGAGCATCATAATTTTATTCATCTTCTCCAAAGTATCGAGAGTGATGATGTGTTCATAGTTGAAAATTTTACGAACGAATATCAATACGTTTTGAACCATTGCGAAGCCGGAGAAAACAGCACCGGCGACAAAGTACGGCGGAAAAATAGTTGTGTGCCAGCCGGGTAAAATCGAAACTGCGAAATCGAACGAAACTATTGTGTGCACCGATAAAACCAACGGAGTGGCAAAACCGGCAAGTATCAAATAAACCATTTCGTAATGTTGCCAATGGCGGTTCGAGAATCTCCATCCAAGACTAAAAATTGAATAAATAAGTTTCTTAATTTTCCCCGAAGTTCTTTCACGCAACGTCGCGAAATCCGGTATCAAACCAACGTACCAAAAAATTAAGGATACAAGGAAATAAGTGGTAACTGCAAATACGTCCCATAAAAGCGGCGATGTAAAGTTAGTCCAAATTCCATGTTGGTTTGGATATGGGATCAACCACTGATCCAGCCAGGGACGTCCAACGTGGGTCAACGGGAAAATTGCTGCGGTCATAACAGCGAAGATTGTCATACCTTCGGCAAAGCGAGCTATTCCGGTTCTCCATTTCTGCCGGAATAAAAACAATATGGCAGAAATTAAAGTACCCGCGTGACCAATGCCCACCCAGAATACAAAGTTAACAATGTCAAAAGCCCAGCCGACCGGGTTATTATTTCCCCAAACTCCAACGCCTTTGTAAAATGTAATTCCCAAACCAATGAATAATAAACTCATCAACGAAACAGTAATTGACAGGGCTATATAAAATTTTTTATCCGGTTTGGTAGTTAGAGGTTTAGAGAATATATCATCCAGTTCGCGCAGAGGCGGACGTCCTTCAACAACGGATAATTCCTTTGAATAATCGACAACACTCACGCAATTTCCTCCGAATGGGTGTTTCTTAATTTTGCTATATATGTTACGTTCGGTTTAACATTTAATTCTTCGAGAACATGATAAGATAAATTATGATCCCTCAATTTTGCAACGGCCGAGTTCGGGTCGTTCGCGTCGCCGAATACAATTGCGTTTGCAGGACATGCCTGCTGGCACGCGGTTACAATATTCTCGCCAATAACTTCCCTGCCCTCTTTAATAGCATTTGTTCTTTCTTCCATTATTCTTTGAACGCAGAAAGTACATTTTTCCATCACGCCGCTGCTACGCACTGTAACTTCAGGATTATTTACAAGTACAGTTAAATTGTTCTCGTAATAAGCATCGGCAAAATGATCGCGGAAATTATAGAAATTAAAACGTCGTACTTTGTACGGACAGTTATTCGCGCAGTACCTTGTACCAACACAGCGGTTGTAAGCCATCTGGTTTAATCCGTCCGGACTGTGGTTTGTTGCGTTAACCGGACAAACATTTTCGCACGGTGCGTTATCGCAATGCTGGCAAAGCATGGGTTGATTGGAAACTATCGGCTCTTCGGGTGTACCGGAATAATATCTATCGATACGCATCCATTGCATTTCACGTCCGCGCTCAACTTGGTCTTTTCCAACAACGGGCACATTGTTCTCAACATTGCACGATGAAATACACGCCGAACAACTTGTGCATTTATTCAAATCGATTGCCATCGCCCATTTGTTGCCCGTGTATTTTATATCCTTTGTAATACTGATATGTTTTGCTTCACCTTCTTTTAAAAAGTGAGGATTGTTTTGATACTGCTTTACAGTTCCTTCTTGAATGATTTTTCTAATGCGATGAAAATCTTTAGTGAATGTATCATCCAGCGCGTGATGTTCCTGCGTTGACATTAATTTGTAAGTATCACCCGTTTTAGAAATTGATGCGCCTTCAATTATAAACGGCGAGCCCGAATAATTATTGGACATTAAACTTATCGCGTTTACGCCAACATTAATTCCAACTTCGCCAGTAACCGTTCTTCCATAACCCAGTTCGATATTAATTGTATTGTCGTCATTACCCGGTTGCACAACAACGGGCAATTTTATTTTTTTCCCGCCGGCGGTTACTTCGATTATATCGTTCATTTCAACATCATATTTCTTTGCTGTTGCCGGTGAAATTGCAGCGTAATTATCCCATGTGACTTTTGTAACTGGGTGCGGAGTCTCCTGAAGCCAACCATTGTTTGCAAAACTCCCATCGCCGGTAAAATAACTGCCGGACAAATGAACTACGTAACCATCTTTCTTTTTATGATCTAAAATTGCCGCGAAGGATGCAGATGAAAATTTATTTTGTCCGGCAATCTCATCAAAAACCACGACGCCGTCGTGCAAAGCAGAAAGCCAGAAATTACGCGCGTCTGTCAAAGGATTTTTCATCGCGTAAATTTCAGCATTAAAAAAATCGATAAGATAATTGTTGTAAATTTTTTCGTTGTAAGATGCGGAATCGCCGTTGAGCCATGTTAATAATACAGCTTCCTTTTGGCGCGTGTTGAAAATTGGAGCTATAACAGGCTGCTGTAAACTATAAACTCCGCCGCGCACATAGGCATCGCCCCAGCTCTCGAGCTGATTGTTAATCGGTAATACATATTTCGACAAAGCCGAGGTCTCGTTTTCCAATTCGGTAAATGAAATTACAGTCTGCACATTTTTGATAGCTCCGGCATAATCCAAATCCGACGGCAAATGATAAACAGGATTTGTATCCAAATGAATCAACACACCGACGCTTCCGTTTTTCATTGAAGAAGTCAATTGTTTCAACTCGTCCGTCGAGGATAATGTGTGAAGTGATTTAAATACTTTCGAGTAATCGTACAGATTTGTTCCGTCGATAATTTCATTCAATAAATTTACAGCGGTGTGAACATCTTTCGATAAAGTATCGCCCGCGTAAACAATTGCTCTGCCCTTGTTCTCGTTCAAATCTTGTATTAGATGATCGATGATTTCTTTTTTAGCTCCGGCAAATTTGGCGTTCGAGTACTTGTTTATTTTATTAATCGAATTAGAATCGAGTAAAACCGATGTGCTATTAACCAATAATTTGCTAATCAAAAACATTACAAAATCTAATTGCTCGGCAGGTGAAATTCTCAGACGATAATCGGCCATAGCGCCTGTAGCGCTCAATCTTCCTTCCGCCGCATAAAATCTGTTGAAGCTGGTTCCGTTCACAACTTCTCGCTTTGCCGAAAATTTACGAATGTTTTCAACACTATTACCCTCGTTCACAAGAAAGTCGGAATCAAGAGAAAGGATTACGTTTGCTTCGTCAAATTTTACGGCTGGATATTCCTCGGTTCCGTAGGATTCTTTCCATGCTTGTTTTCTTTGTTCGTCATTGAGCAAATTAATAGAATAAATTTTCGCGTTGGAATACTTTGCCTTAAAATCGTTTAATAATTTTTTATATGTGGGCGATGTTACTGCGCCAGTCACAAGCGCAATTTCTTTTCCAGATGATTGCGCGCTGTTCAATGCTTCTATAATCTCATTATCAACATCTTTCCATTCAACATTTCTTCCCAAGTATTTCGGATCGGTTAACCGTGCGGGATCGTAAAGATTATAAATGCTTGCCTGTCCCTTTGTGCAGATTTTGCCTTTATTTATCGGGTGATCTGGGTTGCCGTCGATTTTAATTGGTCGGCCTTCGCGGGTTTTAATTAATATGCCGCAGGAATTAGCGCAGCCGTTGCAAGTGGAAGCATAAAAATTCGCGTGGCCCTGTAGAATTTCCTCGGGACGTTTATTATATGGAATTATCTCCCCCTGATCCCTGTAATCGGAACATGCGGTAGCGGCGAAAGCGGCAGATGCCGACATCAGCGCTAAAAATTTTCTGCGCGATAAACCCGATAATTTCGATGGATCAAAATCGTCAGTTACACCGTCCTGAAATTCATTTGCTTTCGCCTTTAAAATTTCGGGATCGTCGTAATAGTCTTTTAAACTCTTCCAAAAATTTTTCTTTTTGTATGGTTTTTCAGAATTGCCCATGCCTAAACCTTGTTTATTCTTTTAACTGCCGAAGGATGAATTTCTACTTTTACTTTTTTGTCGAATTTTTTATTTGAGCCGAATAAGTTTTGTGGTACAAAAGCCCCGATGGCAACAAATAAAGATGCCTTACCAATTTTCTCAAAAAATTTTTTTCTGTTAGATTTAATTTCCATAATGTCTCTCACAATTTATCTATGACAAGCTGCGCAATGTTCTGGACCAACCTTTGCGTCTTTTAAATACGGCATATGTTCTTTTGGATTTCTATGGCAGTCCAAACAAGCTTTCATTGTGAACTGTCTAACTTGTCCAACAACTTCCATCTGCGCCACATCGCCGTGGCAGCTTTCGCATTGAATACCTTTGTTAATGTGCACGCTGTGATTGAAATAAGCGTAATCCGGAATCTTGTGAATTCTTTTCCAAGGCAGTGGTTTGCCCTCTTCGTAATGTTGTGTAAGTTTAATTATTTCCGGTCTATCTTTACGAGCAACTGTGTGACAGTTCATGCAAACATTTACAGACGGAATAATTGCGTGCCTTCCTTTATCTACACCGATATGACAATATTGACAATCTATTGCCATTGTACCAGCATGAAGTTTGTGCGAAAATTTTATTGGTTGTTCTGGAGTGTAACCAACACCATCACGCTCCGGGCGCGAAACGTAATATGTTATTACAAAGGTTAATACAATAACAAATAACGTTAGCGGAAGGCGTATTTTAAGTGCATAGTCGAGAACAGTCTTTTTCATCTAATACCCGAAAAAAGAAATATTTAGTTTAGAAACTTTTGTTAATTGATGAATCAAGTTCATGCACAAACTGCATAAACATATATTAAGACAAGGTATAGTATTTTTTAAATTTCAGCACTACAAAATAACAAATGACTTTTAAAAAGAAAAAGTTCATTCAATAAAAATTATTTTTATAAATAATTGATTAAGACCTTTTAATCCACAGGAAGAAGATTTTATTTTGTTCTAACCACAACAAAATCAACAAGTGAAGTTAAACCACTTTTAAACTCAGAAGAATCAAAAATAGATAAACACTCAATTGCTTTTTGCGCATAATTTTTAGCTGCTTTATCAGCGTAATCGATTCCGTAGTTTCGCTTAACAAAATCAATGATATGTTCAACGCCCTTTTTACGTGCGCCGTTTTTAATTGCTTTTAATATTTCTTTGGATTCAGACTGCTGTGCATGTTGCAAGGCATATATTAATGGAAGAGTAAGTTTTTTTTCTTTTATATCGCCGCCGAGCGGCTTGCCGAATACGGAAGTTGTGCCAATATAATCAAGAATATCATCTCGAATCTGGAAAGCAATTCCCAAATTTTCGCCGAATTCCCTCATCGCTGTAATTTTATTTTCATCTGTAGTTGCAGCCCTTGCACCAATTTCGCAGCACGTTGCTAAAAGCGAGGCGGTTTTATCCGATATAATTTTAAGATAGGTTTCTTCGTCGTTGTTCAATTTTCTTGTTTTACTTATTTGAAGCAGTTCTCCTTCAGACATTCTTTTGACTGTGTTTGTAATAACTTTAAGAAAATCGAAATCCTTCGATTCTACCGCAAGCATTAAACCTTTCGCCAAAAGATAATCCCCCATTAAAACACCGACCTTATTTTTCCAAATAGCATTTATAGATGGTAATCCCCTTCTTGTTTCTGCATTATCAACAACATCATCGTGAACAAGCGTTGCGGTGTGTAAAAGCTCTACCAAAGTTGCACCGCGTAAACTTCGTGGTTCAACTCCGCCGCACATTTTACTTGAAAGCAAAACAAGCGCGGGACGTATTTTTTTACCTTTTTGTTTTAGAATGTAGCGCGTTACTAAATCAACAATTCCAACTTTTGATTTTAGAGATTCTTTGAAATGTTTGTTGAATTGATCGAGTTCATTCTCGATTAAGGATGTTATTTCTGAAAGTGATTTTATGTTCAAGATTTCTTTTGCGATAATTTTGAGACTAAAATACTTATTTCGTACAAAATAACCAACGGAATGGCAAGTATGATTTGCGATACAGGGTCTGTCCCTGGAGTTAATATAGCTGCAAACACTAAAATTGTAATTAGGGAGTGCCTTCTATATTTACGCATTATTTGCGGTTTTAATATGCCTATTTTCGAAAGGAAAAAAGATAACATCGGAAGTTCGAAAACTAAACCCGCGCCAAGAATAACACTTAATATTATTGAAAAATATTCATCTAGAGCAAAATTATTTGCGATTGATGAAGAGCCGAACTGTGCCGCGAATTTTAATGTTAACGGCAGCATTACAAAGTAAGCAAACACTACTCCGCATAAAAAACAAAAGGTTGTAAAGATTACAATCGATGTAACATATTTCCGTTCGTTATCTTTTAATGCGGGAGAAATGAATTTCCACAATTGATAAAATACATTTGGAATACTAAGTATCAGTCCAACAATAATTGCTACTTGGAAATAAATAAATAGCTGACCGAACGGCTTGAGATTTTGGAGTTTAAAATTTGCATGTTTGGCTGGAACTAATAAAATGTTATCGATTAGAAAATCGATGAATATCCATGCTATAATTGTACCGAGTGCAATTCCGATCAAGGAATAAATAATTCGCCATCTCAATTCTTCAAGATGTTCAAGAAAAGACATCTCTGCTTCTCTTGGTTCAGATTCCTCCGAAAATAAATTGTTCTCTTCGCTCACTTTATAATTCTATTTTATTTCCGGATAAAGCGGAAAATGTGAACACAATTCCGCAACTTCTTTCTTAATTTCCGCTAAAGTTTGTTCATTTTCAAAATTTTTGATCGCCTTATCAATAAATCCTGCAATCAATTTCATTTCGTTTTCTTTCATGCCGCGTGTTGTAACTGCCGGAGTTCCGACTCTAAAACCGCTTGTAACAAATGGACTCTTAGTATCAAACGGGATCATATTTTTATTTACGGTAATTCCTGCTTGACCAAGAGCAATCTCAGCTTTTTTTCCGCTCAAATCTTTTTTAGTAAGATCAACGAGCATCAAATGGTTGTCAGTTCCGCCGGAGACAATATCGAATCCATAATTCATCAATTCGCTAGCAAGAGTTTTGGAATTTTTAATTATCTGTTTTGCGTAATCGGCAAAAGAATCCTGCAAAGCTTCGCCAAATGCGACTGCTTTAGCCATAATTATATGCATTAAAGGTCCGCCTTGAATCCCGGGCATAACCATTCCATCCAAAACTTCGGACATCAATTTTAATCTATCGCCTTTAATTGTTTTAATACCGAGCGGATTTTCTTTATCCTTTCCAACTAAAATAATTCCGCCTCGCGGTCCACGCAAAGTTTTATGTG
>CAZRMG010000074.1:0-9919 GCA_964601095.1 uncultured Melioribacteraceae bacterium
TCAATGCCGAAATCCAAAAAACTTACGCCGCCTTCTTCGCATAAATCGGAATAATGTTTATATAAAGTAGGCACCGAACAATTTGTTTGACGAAGAATATTTTTGAGAATTTTGTAATCCGATTTTGCATTGCCTGAATTAAACAGCAAATCAAGCTCTTCGTCTTTTTTATAACCCAATCGATATGGATTCTTTGATTCCGCAAAATTTACTTTACTGCAGTACCATTTTTTATAGTAATAAATAATCAATTCTTTCGCATACTCCGGATAGCTATTGCTGATACTAACGCCTCCAAAAAGATATTTATACGAATCGTTTTCCGAAAGAAGAGAGCCGATGCCAAGCCACAGGTAGTTTAGGGCATTTGTATTCCAGTATTTTTTTTGAACAAAACTCCGTCCAAGTTCAATAGAATTCATTAAATACATTTCTTCAAATTCATGTGTAAAATTGAAAAGCGTGGAAGTATAAAATCCGTTTATGCCGTGCATCTTGTAAATTTCGTCTCCAATACCTACTCTATAAGAACCGACAATTTCCAATTCTTTATCATCCCAAACTACAAGATGCGAATAAATCGAATCGAATTTATCCAAGTCAAGTTTTTTGCCCGTACCTTCACCAACTTTTCTAAATGTTATTTCGCGCAGCCGCGCAATTTCGTTCAGGCAGTACGGTGAATCGTTTTTTGTTGTTAGGAATATTTGCATACCGTCGTTTGTTAATGAAAGCAGTTTGGAATTATTCAACTCCCTTTTAATTAATCTCCTGTCTACCGGGTGAATGATGTTCTTCTCGGTTGTATAAACTGTTCTGTCTTTTTTGCCCATTAAGTAAACGTGCTTTTTCAAAAGTCTAATTTGATACTTATCGTTGATATATGAATATGCAAATACTTTGGGCGGGATAACATCGCCTATTTTAATTCTTATCGTTTTATTCTGTTTGTTAAAAAGCTCGTGGGCAAGCAGTATTGAAGAAAGTTTTTTGTTGATTAGCGATACCGCATAAAACAGCCATGAATTTTTTGCATCAATAAAAACGGGAAGAACCGGCGCTTGATATTTACGGGCAAGCGTAACGGTACCTTTTTGCCAGGCGGAATCCAAAACGCGAAACCAATTTAATCTCGAAACCGAGGCCGCCGGGAACATGAGAATTACATTCTCTTCTTCAAGCGCTTTGTGTATTGCCGCAATATAATTTCTTTGGGCTAAAGTCGAATATAAATCGATAGGTAATAGATACTTGCTTAAAAACTCAAGCTTACTCAATACGTCGTTGGCAACTATTTTTACATCCGTTCTTACATCAAGAACAGCTTTTAATAATGATAAACTGTCGAGACTGCCGATCGGATGATTGGCTACGCAAATTAGTTTGCCTTCGGACGGAATTTTTTGAATATCGTTATTGGAGATTAGATACGAAAAATTTAATTGGTCGAATAATTCGTTAAGAAATTGTACTGAATCGAGATGCGAATTTTTTTCTAAAATTGAATTTATTTTTTCTATATATAGAATTCTATTTAAAAGTCTGAACGATATTGTCTTTATTAATTTTGGAAGTCGGCTGAATTTACCGTTTAATTTTTCGGATAAAATATTTTCTAAATCAATTTTCTGCATCGACCGGTTTAGGAATTATTCACATCAAATCGCTGCGGTAATCTTCTTTTTCCGAGTACGCTTTCGTGTCGTATTTATTTCCAAGTGTTTGGATAAAAAACTCAACGGAATCCGAAGGAAGACTAAGCCAATTTTTGTGGGCCATAATTTCAAGTAAAATTTTGTTTTCCTTTTCGGAAAGATCTTTAAGAATGACCCGCTCTTCCTGCGAAAGTTTTTTTATATACTCTTCTTCGTTACGAATTTTTTTTGTAGATGTTTGTTTTATACCTGCTTATGCGGTACAGTTCGCTTACCAAACTCTCGAAAAACGGCGTATTGTAAAGAGCTATATCGTAATTAATATGTGACATTTTACACCCTGCTTTTAAATAAAATTACTTTTGTATTCACCGCTGAATCATTTGAAGGGATAACTGAAATAAACCTATGAAAAAATTTGTTGTTAACTATTAAATGGAGGTTATGAAAATGTTACTATTTTGTTAACTCTATAAGAGGTTGGGTTTTCTGCGAATGAATTTTAGTTGAATAATCTTCCGCTCTGCTATAAGACATATTATATATTGTTAAATCAGGTAAAAGAAATTCAAAATTTTTAAAAGATACTTTTAGCCGAATATTCTCCTCGTTTTTTATGAAAATAAAACTTTCCGAAATGCTTTCGATTTTGCTCGTAAAAAATAATTCACGGTTGTTGGACGGATTCGGAAAACGATACTTAACATTATCACCGATTGTATAATCCATAAATATCCCCTTTTTAAGAGGAAAAATATATTTCCAGTGTTAATACGGCGTTATCGATAAATTAAGAAATTTTAAAATCCTCGAAACTTTGGAAACTATTTCTTGACATTTGAGTTTCCATCATATATTTTAGAAACCAAGAAAACGAAAATAGTTTCCAGGATTAAAATGGAAGAGCAGAACAAAATAGTTGAATTGAGTGAAGAAAAATTTTTTAGGGAAGGATTCCACAAAACAACAATGGACGAAGTGGCATCCGAACTAAAAATGAGTAAAAAAACTATTTACAAATTTTTTCCGTCAAAGGATGATCTTGTAAAGGCAATAGCAAAACATTTTATGAATTCGGTAAAGAACAAAATCTTACCCGCTTTAGACACGGATAAAAACGCTATAGAAAAACTTGAAGCGTTGATGAAAATTTTAGCGAGCGTTTCCGTGAGAATCAGCCCTAAAATGTTTGATGATTTACGCCGCCATTTTCCTTCGATATGGAATGAGATTGATAATTTTAGAACAGAGATGATGTTCGGAAACCTCACTAAAATTATCGAACAAGGAAAATCCGAAGGCCTGTTTATCGATTACCCCACGCCTATAATAATGAATATACTTGTAAATTCCGTGCGCTCTGTTGTTAATCCAGAGTTCATTCTCAATAACAATTTTTCAATTATTGACGCTGCTTTTACGGCATTTAAAATATTGATCGGCGGCATTACAACCGAAAAAGGCAAAGAAGTTTTTAATCAAACAATAAATCAGAAATAAATATGAAAAAGATTTTTGCAATAACAATAGTTTTTCTTGCGGCGGTAATATCAAACGCTCAAACAAAATTATCGCTTGAATTTTGTTATGAAAAAGCGCGTGAAAATTATCCACTTATCAAACAAAAGAAATATATTGAGCAAAGCGGCGAATTTAATGTCAGCAATGTTTGGAAAGGATATTTTCCGCAGGTAACATTAAGCGGGCAGGCGACTTATCAATCCGATGTAACCTCGCTGCCAATTTCCCTGCCGGGAATTAAAATCGAGTCCCTCGACAAAAACCAGTATAAAGCGGTGGCAGATGTAACACAAACAATTTACGACGGCGGTATTATGAGTGCGCAGTCGGATATTCACAAATCTATTGCCGAAGTTGAAGACGGTAAAATCGAAATTGAGATTATAAAGTTAAAAGAAAGAATCACGCAGATTTATTTTGGAATTCTTCTTTTAAATGAACAACTCGTTCAAACGGAATTGGTGGAAAAAGATTTAAAGTCATCTTTGAATAAGTTGGAAGCGCTGTTTAAAAACGGCGCGGCAATAAAATCGAATTTGGATATTTTGAAAGCCGAACTGCTTAAAACAAAACAGCGGGATTTAGAAATTAAATCTTCACGCAAATCATATGTTGATATGCTTGGTTTATTAACAAACCAAAACTTGGAGAAATCACAGGAATTCGAAATACCCGTAAACAGCGATTTTTCATTTTCAGAAGAGATCAACAGGCCGGAATTGAATTTATATTCTTCACAGGAAAAATTAACTCAGCATCAAAACCAACTAACTACCGCAAAAGTTTTACCCAAATTAAATTTGTTTTTCCAGGGCGGATACGGAAAACCAACTTTAAATATGCTCAAAAACGAGTTCGAATGGTTTTATATCGCGGGTGCAAAATTATCTTTGCCTCTTTCCAATATTTATACTTTCGGAAATGAAAAGGAAATTAACGCATTAAACAAAAAATCAATTGATGCACAGAAAGAAACTTTCATTCTTAACACAAAACTTAACTTGGTGCAGCATAAAAATGAAATTGCAAAACTCAAACAATTAATAGAATCCGACAGCGAAATTATTTCAATACGGACTTCCGTTAAAGAGGCGGCGAAAGCGCAGCTTGAAAACGGTATTATAACTTCGAACGATTTTATACGTGAACTTAACGCCGAAGACCAGGCAAAGCAGAACTTGGCTATCCACAATATTCAATTATTGCTTGCGCAACAAAATTATAAACTTACTTCAGGAAACTAATTTTCAAATTAACAATAGATAAAACTATGAAATCAATTTTCAATTATTTATTAATCGCTTCATCGCTTGCATTATTCTCTTGCGGAAACGGTAACGGTGAATTTGATGCAACAGGCACTTTCGAAGCCGAAGAAATTATTGTTTCATCCGAGGCGATGGGCAAATTAATTTCATTCGACATTGAAGAAGGATCGGTTTTAAAACAAAACCAGATTGTCGGCGTTGTTGATACCACACAACTTCATTTAAAAAAGAAACAACTCGAAGCTTCAATAAACGCAGTGTTGAGCAAACAGCCGGATATTGCTTCGCAACTCGCGACAATTCAAGAACAGATAAATACAGTTACGGTTGAAAAAAAGCGCATCGAAAACCTTGTGCGTTTGAATGCCGCCACATCAAAACAACTCGACGACATTAATGGTCAACTTGATTTACTTTATAAACAGTACGACGCTTCAAAGAAAAATTTATCAATTACCTCAAAGGGATTGCAGAACGAAACATATCCGCTGCAAATACAGATTGAACAAATCAAGGATCAAATAAATAAAAGCGTTATTAAGAATCCGGTTGAAGGAACTGTACTCGCTCGTTACGCAAAGCAAAACGAAATAACAACTAATGGGAAAGCTCTTTACAAAATTGCCGATTTATCGGAAATGACCTTGCGCGCTTATGTTAATGGGAATCAACTTCCGCAAATTAAGATCGGCCAAAAAATTAAAGTGTTTGTTGATCAAGGCGATGGTGAACAAAAAGAAATGAACGGAGAAATTTACTGGATTTCTTCAAAATCCGAGTTTACTCCCAAGACAATTCAAACAAAGGATGAGCGCGCCAATCTCGTTTATGCAATTAAAGTAAAAATCAAAAACGACGGGTACTTAAAAATCGGCATGTACGGCGAAGTTAAATTTTAACTTTGTTATGATATTTGAATAAGAACAAAAAGACAAAAGAAAATAATACAGATAATGAAAGCGGTTGAATTAAAAAATATTGTTAAAAAATACACGACAAAAAAATCCGAAGTTATTGCCGTTGATGATATATCCTTTGATGTTGAAGAAGGAGAATTATTCGGACTGATCGGTCCCGACGGCGCGGGTAAAACATCTATTTTCAGAATTCTAACAACACTTATTTTGGCTGACGGCGGAAGCGCAAACGTGCTTGGCTACGATGTAGTAAAAAACTGGAGCGATATCCGCAGTATTGTGGGTTATATGCCGGGCAGATTTTCTTTGTACCAGGACTTGTCCGTTGAAGAAAATCTCGAATTCTTCGCAACAACATTCAATACAACAGTTAAAGAAAATTACTACATGATCGAGGATATTTATAAACAGTTAGAGCCGTTTAAAAAACGCCGCGCAGGCAAATTAAGCGGGGGCATGAAACAAAAACTAGCTCTAAGCTGCGCACTTATTCATAGACCAAAAATATTATTCCTCGACGAACCGACCACCGGTGTCGATCCCGTATCGCGTAAAGAATTCTGGGAAATGTTAAAGCTGTTGAAAAAAGAAGGTATAACAATTCTTGTTTCAACTCCTTATATGGACGAAGCAAAATTGTGCGACAGGATTGCACTAATTCAAAAAGGAAAAATTCTACAAATTAGTTCTCCGCAAAATATTGTGGATCAATTCGCAAATAATTTATATGCCGTTACCTCTGAAAACATGTTTAAACTTTTGAATGATCTAAGAGCATTTTCGAATACCGAAAGTTGCTTTGCTTTCGGCGAAAGCCATCATCTGATAATCAAAGAAAATAAAATGAATGAACTTGAAGATTACTTGATCGAATTAGGTCATAGTAATTTTACGATCAATAAAATTGAACCCGGCATAGAAGATTGTTTTATGCAGCTAATGAAAAAGGAATAGAACGCAGATAATTATGATCTGTTATGATTCTTTATGATCGTAAAAATCATAGCCATCTTAAAAATCATTGTTCCGTTGACAAATTATGGATAAAGAAATAGTTATTAAAACAGAAAAGCTCACTAAAAAATTCGGCGACTTTATTGCCGCGAACGAATTGACTTTTGAAGTTTGCCGGGGCGAAATTTTCGGATTCCTCGGCGCTAACGGCGCAGGCAAAACAACAGCGATGAAAATGTTGATCGGCATTTCAAAACCGAGCAGCGGCAAAGCAAATATTGCAGGATTCGACATTTACAAACAAACAGAATTGATCAAGAAAAATATCGGCTACATGAGTCAAAAATTTTCTTTATACGAGGATTTAACAATAAAAGAAAACATTCAATTGTTTGCAGGTATTTACGGATTGAGCAATGAACAAATAAAAACTAAAAGTGCGGGACTGGTTGAAAAATTAAATCTTCAAAGCGAGGCCGATAAAGTTGTTGCTTCTCTTCCTTTGGGCTGGAAACAAAAACTTGCATTTAGTATTGCGGTTTTACACGAGCCGAAAATTGTTTTTCTCGACGAACCGACCGGCGGCGTAGATCCAATAACACGAAGACAGTTTTGGGATATGATTTACGAAGCCGCAGATAAAGGAATAACTGTCTTTGTAACAACTCATTATATGGACGAAGCCGAGTATTGCCGACGTGTTTCAATTATGGTTGACGGAGTAATTAAAGCGCTTGATTCGCCAAAAAATTTAAAACAACAATTTAATGTACAATCGATGGACGATGTTTTTTTAATGCTTGCGCGCGGTGCAAAACGGGGAGAATAATAATTCTGCTATGTAATTTTAGAGATTGCTTCGCTACGCTCGCAATGACATTTTTGGTCTTTGCGAGGAGCGCAGCAACGAAGCAAACTAAACATTTTAAGGATATGGATAGGCAATATTACATATACATCATGACAAATAAGAATAATACAGTATTATATACCGGCGTAACAAATAATCTTGTTAGAAGAGTTTATGAACACAAAGAAAAAATTGTTGAGGGATTTACGAAAAGATATTGCATTACCAAATTGGTGTATTACAAAATGTTTAATGAAGCACTTAATGCAATTAAAAGGGAAAAACAAATAAAAGCAGGTTCAAGACAGAAGAAAATTGATTTGATTAATTCACTAAATCCTGAATGGAGAGATTTGTACGATGAAATTATATGAGATTGCTTCGCTGCGCTCACAATGACATTTTTGATATTTTCGAGAAACAAAGTGACTAAGCAAGCTAACTGATATTTGGAAAATTAAATGAAACAATTATTAATATTCATTAAAAAAGAATTTCTACACATACTTCGCGATAGACGAACTTTGATGATTTTATTCGGCATGCCCATAATCCAATTACTCATTTTCGGTTTTGCCATCACAACAGAAGTTCGAAACGCAAAAATTGCCGTTCTCGACAATTCAAAAGACGAGGCGACACAAAACATAATTACTCGAATCGAAAGTTCGGATTATTTCGACATCGACCACGCGTTAATCAGCAATAAACAAATTGAAAAAGCTTTTAAAACCGGACGAATAAAATTGGCTGTTGTTTTCCAGCAGAATTTTCAATCCCAACTCGTTCACAACAACAAAGCGCAAATTCAAATTATCACCGACGCAACCGATCCAAACCAAGCAACAACCTTAACAAATTATGTAAGTTCGATAGTTATGGATTATCAAACCGAGTTAAATTCACAATACAAAACACCATTCTTAATTGAAACAGAAATGAGAATGCTTTACAACCCGCAGCTTAAAGGCGCTTATTCTTCGGTACCGGGAGTTATGGGTTTAATACTGCTCTTAATTTCAGCAATGATGACTTCGATATCAATTGTTAAAGAAAAAGAATCCGGTACAATGGAAATACTTTTGGTTTCACCGATGAAGCCGTGGCTTGTAATTATCAGCAAAGCAATTCCCTATTTTATTCTGTCGCTTGTAAACGTAGCAACAATTTTATTATTAAGTGTGATTGTCCTCGGCATGCCGATTAAAGGCAATTTGTTTTTACTTATAGCCGAAACAATTTTATACATACTCTGTGCGCTTTCGCTCGGGTTATTAATATCAACGGTAACAAATTCACAACTTGCGGCAATGCTTATATCGCTGCTCGGTTTAATGCTGCCCGTGGTGATGTTGAGCGGGTATGCTGTTCCGATTGCAAATATGCCGGATATTCTTCAGTTCATTTCAAACGCTTCGCCCGCAAGATGGTATATCGCCATAATAAAAGATATAATGATTAAGGGGGTTGGAATAAACGAAATTCTTAAAGAAACTTTGATAATACTCGGCATGACTCTCTTTTTCGTTTTTGTAAGTATAAAAAGATTTAAAATTAGGTTAGCATGAGAACACTATTATTTTTACTTCGAAAGGAATTGATACAAATTTTCCGGAACAAACTTATACTTAGAATGATATTTGCGATGCCGGTAGTTCAACTCATTATTTTACCTTTCGCGGTTGATTATGAAATGAGAAATATTAATCTCTCGGTTGTTGATCATGATCATTCCGAATATTCAAGGAAACTAATAAACAAAATAACTTCCACGGGTTATTTTAGATTGGTAAATGTTTCTCCGGATTACGATTCCGCCCTTGAAATAGTTGACGGTGATGAAGCCGACTTAATTATTGCAATACCGGAAGGATTTGAACATGATTTAATCCGCGACAACAGAACTAAAATTATGCTTTCTGCAAACGCTATTGCCGGTCAAACCGCCGGGCTTGCAGTTGCATATTCGAACACTATAATAAAAGATTTTAATAATGATATTCGTCTCGAGTGGATTCAACAGCCACGGATGAATGCTTTGCCTGCCGTCGAAATTACAAGCTCCAACTGGTTTAATCCCGGCATGAATTACAGATATTTTTTTGTACCCGGCGTACTTGCCTTACTCGTAACATTAGTCGGGTTTCTTTTAACATCTTTAAACATTGTTAAAGAAAAAGAAGACGGTACAATTGAACAGTTGAACGTTACGCCAATTAAAAAGTATCAATTTATTCTCGGTAAACTTATTCCATTTTGGCTGTTGGGATTGGTGATTTTAACAATCGGCTTTATTGTAAGTTTTGTTGTATATGGGATATTGCCGGAAGGAAGTTTTTTGCTAATATACTTTTTTGCCGCTGTTTATTTGATAGCTTTACTCGGCTTTGGTTTATTTACTTCAACA
This sequence comes from uncultured Melioribacteraceae bacterium, assembly GCA_964601095.1. Lineage (GTDB taxonomy): Bacteria > Bacteroidota > Ignavibacteria > Ignavibacteriales > Melioribacteraceae > JAEWUC01. Next base: position 9,573 of record CAZRMG010000074.1, read on the forward strand.
TTTGCCGATACGCAACAGCAGGCAATGTTTGTTGCATATTTTGTAATGATGATTTTTATTCTTTTAAGCGGCTTGTTTGCGCCAATTGAAAACATGCCCGATTGGGCACAATATCTAACATATATAAATCCGGTAAGTTATTTTATCGAGGTTATGAGAATGATTATTTTGAAAGGCAGCTCCTTTATAGATTTGATAAAGCACTTCGGAATAATTGTTTTATTCGCCATAGGATTTAATGCGCTTGCAATTTGGAATTACAAAAAAACAACATGACATTAATAGCCGAACAGATATATTAATTATTTACCGGAAGGGTCATAGACCCTTCCCTACAAATACTTTAT
>CAZRMG010000075.1:0-9800 GCA_964601095.1 uncultured Melioribacteraceae bacterium
GGAATTTGATTTTGTCTTCGTCACTACCTTCTTTCTCGTATGCTTTTGCTTTAAAGGTAACAACATGGTTATTATCGATTACAAGGTAAATGTTAAGAATTGTTTCCAACTTATTTTCTCATTTAATAAAAAGCGCAGATTATGAATCTGCGCTACGATTTTAATAAATTAAATAACCAATGCCATAATTGCTTTTTGAACATGAAGGCGGTTTTCAGCTTCATCAAAAATTACTGAGTTTGGTGAATCAGCAACTTCATCAACAACTTCATCGCCACGGTGAGCAGGCAGACAATGCATGAATAAATAATCGTCTTTGGCATTTTTAACTAATTCTGGATTTACCTGGAATCCCATAAATTTTTTCTTTCTTTCATCGGCTTCTTTTTCCTGTCCCATGCTTGCCCAAACATCTGTATAAACAATATCAGCATCTTTGACTGCTGCTATCGGATCGTCAAGTATTTCGACCTTGCTGCCCATATACTTTGCGTTTTGCTGCGCATGTTCAACAATTTCTTTTACCGGTTTATAGCCCGACGGCGAAGCAATTGAAATATTCATCCCGACTTTCGAACATCCGTTTAGTAAACTATGAGCCATGTTATTGCCGTCGCCAACATAAGCTAATTTTAATCCTTCAAGTTTTCTTTTCTTTTCAAGAACTGTAAATAAATCAGCCAAAACTTGACAAGGATGCAATAAATCCGTCAATCCGTTTATTACCGGGATTGATGCATACTTTGCAAGATCAAGGACATCTTGATGAGAAAATGTTCTAATCATAATAGCGTTTAAATAGCGAGAAAGTACTTTGGCCGTATCGTGAACATTTTCACTTTTACCGAGCTGCAAATCATTTTGATTAAAATACATTCCATAGCCGCCAAGTTGGTAAATCCCGGTTTCAAAAGAAATGCGTGTTCGCGTGGATGGTTTAGCGAAAATCATTCCCATCGTTTTACCTTCAAGCAATCGATGCGGTTCGCCTACATATAATTTTTCTTTCAATGTTTTTGAAACATCAAAAATTTCATAAACTTCTTCCAATGAAAGATCAGCAATAGAAATGAGATCTTTTCCTTTCATGTTAACTGCCATTTTTCACCTGTATTTTTATTTTCAACAAACTTTTTTTTCTGTGTAAACAAAGTCTAATTCTTGAGAACAAATTACAAATATTTTCAAACAAGCTAACAAAAAGAATAATATACTTGCTTGATTTACTTTTAGCTTCATGAAAAAACCATCTGCATTTTCCAAAAGCATTACAAAGTTATTCGAGTACCGCAGTTTTCTTTTTCAATTTCCTCTTCGGAAGTTATGATTGCTTCTTTTCCGCCATTGACAACAAAATCAATTGCGGCTAAAATTTTAGGGCCCATACTGCCTGCAGGAAATTCCCCGGCATCATATAACTTTTTAGCTTCTTCAACATTCAACTTATCCAATACTTGTTGATTCGGCTTATTAAAATTTATGCATACTTTAGGAACATCTGTAATTATAAACAATCGTTCTGCATTAATTTCGCGCGCAAGCAACGCCGAAGCTAAATCTTTATCAATCACTGCTTCAATCGCTTCGAGATATCCAGTATCGCTGTGCCAATAAACAGGAATCCCGCCGCCGCCGGCACCGACAACAATATGCCCTTTTTCAACCAAGTCGCTAATAACTTGATTGTTCATCACATCAATCGGTTTTGGAGAAGCAACAACACGCCGCCATCCTCGCTTGCGGGCATCTTCTTTAAAAACCCAATTATTAGTTTTAGCTAAAAGATCGGCTTCTTCTTTTAAATAATATGGCCCAATAGGTTTTGTGGGATTATTAAATGCTGGGTCATTTATGTCAACAAGCACTTCAGTAATAACAGCTACAACATTTTTTTTCATCTTATAATTATTTAGTGCGTTGCGCATTTGTCGTTCAATCATGTAACCGATTCCGCCTTGGGAATCGGCTACACAAATATCGAGGGGCATTTTGGGAATTTTGAATTGTTGATACCCGGCTTCGTTCCTCAACATAATATTTCCAACTTGAGGACCATTGCCGTGTGTGATTACAAGTTCGTAACCGTTTTTAAGTAAACCAATCAACCTTTCGCAGGTTTCAAGAGTATGTTTTTCCTGTTCTTCAATTGTTCCCAATTCATTAGCACGTTGCAACGCATTTCCGCCGAACGCCACAACTGCTAATTTATTCATAAAATACCCTTGGATTTTAAAACTGATTCAAGAGTATTGGGACCGACTTCCTGAAGTTCATACATTACCCTTGTATGCGGTTTGTTGATCTTTAAAATTCTGCCGAGATCAATCGGTGTACCGATAACAACCGAATCGCAATCTGTTTTATTAATTGTTTCTTCAAGATCTTTCACCTGTTGATCTCCATAACCCATGGCTGGCAAAAGCACTCCAATGTTTGGATATTTTTTGAATGTATCGGAAATAGAATTTACCGTGTACGGTCTTGGGTCAACAATTTCCAATGCACCAAGTTTATTCGCAATAACGGTTCCCGCACCGTACTTCATTTCGCCGTGAGTTAATGTTGGTCCGTCTTCAACTACCAATACTCTTTTCCCGGTAATCAATTCCGGTTTATCAACTGTAATTGGCGAAGCTGCATCAATAACAACAGCGTTTGGATTAACTTTGTGAATATTACTTTTTACTTCGGCAATTCCTTCAACAGGTGCAGAGTCAATTTTATTTATGATAACAGCATCAGCCATTCTTAAACTTGTATTGCCGGGATAGTATTTCATTTCATGGCCAGGTCTATGCGGATCGGTAACAGTGAAAGTAACATCGGCATTGTAAAAAGACATATCATTATTGCCGCCGTCCCAAAGAATAACATCGGCTTCTTTTTCGGCTTCGCGGAGGATAGCTTCGTAATCAACTCCAGCATAAATAACCCCGCCTCGTTCAACATGGGGTTCATATTCTTCACGTTCTTCAATTGTACATTCGTGTTTTTTGAGATCTTCGAATGTCGCGTAACGTTGAACCTTTTGTTTTACAAGATCGCCGTAAGGCATCGGATGACGGATTGCAACAACTTTTTTACCGGCTTCCTCAAGAAGTTTAACAATTTTTCTTGAGGTTTGTGATTTTCCACAGCCTGTTCTTACAGCTAAAACAGAAACAACAGGTTTTGTACTTTTAATCATTGTTTCGGCTGCGCCCATCAAACGGAATGAAACTCCGGCAGCATTTACTATTGAAGCTTTTGTCATAACATATTCGAAAGGTACATCTGAATATGCGAATACAACTTCATCAACTTTTAATTTATGTATAAGATTAACCAGTTCCGATTCTTCGTAAATATTTATCCCTTTAGGATAAAGTTTACCTGCTAATTCGGCCGGATAAACTCTGCCTTCGATATTAGGGATTTGCGTGGCTGTGAAAGCTACAACATTGTAATTCTCATTATCTCTAAAGAATACATTAAAGTTGTGGAAATCACGCCCTGCCGCACCCATTATAAGTACGTTTCTGCGTGTCATATTTTACCTCGTTAATAAGTGATTCCGAGGGATCGCCCCGGATGATTTATTATTTGTTCAACCGTTACGCTTTTGGCGAGATTTCTCGGTTGATCTACGTTCAATCCTTTTTTAACTGCTATATGATATGCAAGCAATTGCAACGGTATAACGCTTAGTATCGGCTGAAGCATATCTATAGTTCTTGGAACTTTTATTACATCATCAACAATTTTTTCTATATGATCGTCGTCTTCATTAACGATAGCAATAATTCTTCCCTTTCTCGCTTTCACTTCCTCTATATTGCTAAGGACTTTTTCGTAAACAGAATCGTGCATAGCAATAAAAACAACGGGCATGTTTTCATCAATCAAAGCTATTGGGCCATGTTTCATTTCGGCAGCCGGATAACCCTCGGCATGTATGTAAGAAATTTCTTTCAACTTTAGAGCACCTTCTAAGGCAACAGGGAAATTATAGCCCCTTCCCAAATACAAGAAGTTTTTACTGTTTACATATTTTTCGGCAATACTCTCAATCAAGTCATTGTGCTTTAAAATTTCCTCAACTTTTGAAGTCAAGGATTGCATTTCCTTAATCATTGATTGTCCCTCAAGTTGATTAAGATTTTTCATTCTTGCGATTAAAATTGTAATTAAAGAAAGAACAATTAATTGCGAAGTGAATGCTTTTGTAGAAGCAACGCCAATTTCGGGACCCGCGTGGATGTAAACACCGGCATCGCTTGCGCGAGCGATAGAACTTCCAACAACATTACAAACGCCGAGGCAAAGAGCACCTTTCTTTTTGGCTTCTTTCAAAGCAGCCAAAGTATCGGCAGTTTCACCACTTTGAGAAATGAACAAAATTGTGTCTCTCGGTGTAATTACAGGATGGCGATAACGAAATTCCGAAGCGTACTCAACTTCAACTGGAATTCCTGTGTATTGCTCAATCATATATTCTGCAACCAAACCTGCGTGCCATGAAGTACCGCAAGCGGAGATAATAATTCTTTCTGAATTCGCAATTCTTTCTTCAAATCCCTGTAAACCGCCAAGCTTTGAAATACCCTCCTTAAGAAGTAAACGACCGCGTAAAGAATTAAATATGGATTCCGGTTGTTCCATAATTTCTTTCAACATAAAATGGGGATGACCGCTTTTACTAATCTCATCAACGCTTAATTCTACTTCGTGTATTTCTTTGATTATAGATTCGTCTTTAATTGTTTTTGCATGAAAGTGATCTTTGTAAACTTCCGCTATTTCTCCGTCTTCCAAATACACAACTTGACTTGTATGAGCAATCAAGGCGTTAACATCTGACGCTACAAAATTTTCATTTTTTCCTATTCCAATTACAAGCGGTGATCCTTTTTTTGCAACAACTATTTTATCCTGCTCGCCTTTGTAAATAACAGCTAAACCATAAGTGCCTTCAACTTCGTTTAGAGCGTAGCGGACTGCCTGGAATAAATTGTTTTTTAATTTCAGATATCTGTCAATTAAATGAACAAGTGTTTCCGTATCCGTATCGGTTATAAATTTATAACCTTCGCTGATCAGACCTTTTTTTAACGAAACATAATTTTCAATTATTCCATTGTGAATAAGGAATAGAGTGTTATCGGTGTTAAAGTGAGGATGTGCATTAATTGTGTTTGGTTCGCCGTGCGTAGCCCAGCGTGTATGCCCTATTCCAAGCTTCGAAGTTATTCCATGCCCATTAACAAGTTTTTCTAAATCAGCAACCTTTCCCTTTGTTTTAAGTACTTTGCTCTCGTCTTGCGTTATTATACTTATTCCTGCGGAATCGTATCCGCGATACTCCAAACGTTTTAATCCTTCCAACAAAATGGGAACGCAATTTTTTTCACCAATATAACCTACTATGCCGCACATAGTTGCTCCTTTAAATGATTAGCAAAAAATAAAAAATACAAACGAAGATAAAAAATTAATGATCAGGACAAGGACGTAATAATAGTAGATTTGATTCGATAGCTGTTCGCGTTTTGTTGAGGATAATATTTATGTCAGACTTCTTCATTGCCTTCCGAAAAATGACGGGACAAAGTTCTATAAAATATTTTCTATATGCAACAAAGAATTGAGTTATTAATTTTACACTCTTAGCTCACCTCATTTCATTCGAAAAAGTACACCCGGAATGATTCTCCCATAGGGATGACTTTGGCATAACCCTGATCTCGCACTTTTGCTTTTTGCGGGATAAACTTCTTCAAATGCTCTGTACAGCTTGTCCCGCTGAAATGAAGGCGGATTGAGCTACGGGTGTAAACAATGGTAAAAGTAAAATAGAGGACGATAATGTGATTAAAAAAAATGGAAGAGTTAAATGACTATACATTTTCCATCATCCAATTAACATTTTGCAGATTTAGTACACCCGGAAGGATTCGAACCCTCAACCCTCTGATCCGAAGTCAGATGCTCTGTCCAGTTGAGCTACGGGTGCATATACAATAGTAGAGGTAAAATGGAAAATATTAAATGCTAATTAATAAAAAATGGAAGAATGAATGTATATTTTCCATCTTCCATTTAACATTTTGCATATTTAGTACACCCGCAGGGATTCGAACCCCGAACCTTCTGATCCGTAGTCAGATGCTCTATCCAATTAAGCTACGGGTGCATTTTAAAACGAACGAAGAACTATGATTGTAGAGTGTAGAATAAAAAATTAAATGAATCACTCTTCACTCTATGTTCTACATTCTGCATTCAAATTGTGGTGCAAATATACAACGGCACTTTTTAACTTACAATTTATACCCAAATTTTAGTTCTTGAAAAATTTCCGTTTATTTAGATAACAAAAAGAAGTCAAAATGCTGTTCGACGAACATGTTTATAGATTTATGTACTCTGCGCTTCAAGAAGCCGAAAAGGCACTTGAAAATAATGAAGTTCCAATAGGTGCTGTTGTTGTTTATCAAGGCAGAATTATCGGACGGGGTTTCAACCAAACAGAAATGTTAAAAGATTCTACAGCCCATGCTGAAATGCTGGCAATTACTGCGGCGTCAAATCATCTGCAAAATAGGATATTGAGCGAGTGTGATATTTACATTACAATAGAACCGTGTTTGATGTGTTCGGGTGCAATTATGCTTTCAAGAATTCGGAATTTATATTTCGGGGCATACGAACCTAAATTCGGTGCGTGCGGTTCGCTATTCAATGTGATTGAAACTGAAAAGTACAATCACAAAGTGAATGTATTTTCAGGTGTTTATGCCGACGAATCCAAAAATCTACTTGAACAATTCTTTAAACAAATACGTGAAAGAAAAACGGATTAATTCAATTTTAGATTTAGGATGGACAAACATTTTTAATAATACTTTTGGCTATTACAGCATTTGTGATTATTTTTTCAACCACGATAAACAATACTTTCTAATCATATTTAACCAACGGACTATGGAAATAATAATATTTGGCGCCCCCGGCGTAGGCAAAGGAACACAAGCAAAAATTCTTGCTTCAAAACTTAATGTTGCTCACATCTCAACCGGCGATATTCTCCGTGCGGCTATTAAAAACGGAACCGAACTCGGCTTGAAAGCAAAATCGATTGTCGAATCAGGCGGACTCGTTCCAGACGAAATTGTTGCCGGAATGTTGAAAGAAGCTTTGAAAGAAGAACGATGTAAAAACGGTTTTATACTTGATGGTTTTCCAAGAACTGTAAACCAAGCTGAAATTTTAGAACAGATATTTACGGATCTCGGTAAAACAAAAATCGACTTAATCAAACTCGATGCTGACGACAATATAATGATCAGTCGTATAACAAACAGGATGGTTTGCAACTCATGCGGTAACATCGCAATTAAAAGCGAAGTGACAGAAAATTATACTTGCCCTGTTTGCAAATCTGTTAATAGCTATATTACCCGTAAAGACGATACCGAAGAAGTTATTAAAAACAGGTTAAAATTATATCACGAGCAAACAGCACCGGTGTTCGAATATTATAAAGACAAGGCAAACATTATTGAAGTTGACGGAACACTCCCTATTGAGACAGTGACCGAAGAGATATTATCCAAACTTTTATAAATTGAACAAGCCTGTTTCATTTTATAAAATGTTGCAGGCTTTAACTTTCTTTCTTCTTTAAAATTACTTTCACAGCTTTGCCGTTTTCCAAACGCATTATTTTTGCGTCGAACCTGCTTATTAAATCATAATTATGTGTTGCAAAAATTATTGACGTTCCGCGTGAATTAATTTTTTTCAAAATTTCTAGAATCTCTTCAGCTGTTTCAGGATCTAAATTACCCGTTGGCTCATCGGCTAAAACGAGGAACGGTTCGTTAATAATTGCTCGTGCAATAGCTACTCTTTGTTTTTCACCGCCCGATAATTCATGCGGCATATTTGATTGTTTATGTGATAGCCCTACATCCGATAAAGCATGGAATACTTTTCTTTTAATAAGTTTTTTAGAAACTCCTGTTACTTGTAAAACAAAAGCAAGATTGTCAAATACGTTACGGTCTTCCAGCAATTGAAAATCTTGAAACACTACGCCAAGCTTTCGTCTAAGTTTTGGTATTTCTCTTTCTTTTAATGAATCGGATGAATATTCACTAATCCTCACATAACCGGATTGCGGCATACAATCCATGTAAATCATACGCAGCAAAGTTGTTTTACCGACTCCGCTTTTCCCAATAAGAAAAACAAACTCGCCTTCGTCAACATGCAAATTCAAATCATTGAAAACCGGCTGATTGGAATATTCAAAATTGACATGATTAAAAGAAAGCATCTTAAATCCTTTTCTTTAAAACAAATTGAGCGCGCTCGGTTTCGGCATTCGCATTCGTAAATGTAAATGTTTCGTAACATCCGCTAACATAAAAATCGGAATTATCTATAAACATAAAATAATCTTCGAAACGGTAGATTTTTTGCCTGTGAATTTCTTCAACCTTTGAACCATCCGCAAGTGTAATTTCAAAATGGTTATAATGTATGCGCGTTTTCTCGTTGTACTTGCTTCGTTGAATATATTTTATTCCGTCTAGTTTGCCTTTCCTATTAAGATATTTTTGATAACGCAAACTGTTGTTTTCTAAACTAACATCGAAAGTTAAAATTCCATCGTCATTTAATACCATTGAAACTTCGGATAGAAATTTCATAAATTTTTCTTTTGTTAATAAATAATTAACACTGTCGAAAGTCGAGAATACAAAATCATATTTCCTTTTGAATGGAAGCGCCGTCATATCACAACATACTTTTTTAAGTCCTTTTTCATTCAATTGATTAAGCATAGACAAAGCCAGGTCGCTTGCAACGTAGTGCTTAAATTCTTTGTTTAGAATTTTGGCAATTTCTCCGGCTCCGCATGCAATTTCCAAGACAATCGGATTTTTTTTATTTGTTTCCCTGCTTAAAACATTTATATAATCTGACCAAATGCCGTAATCAATGCCGCGCATTAGGTGTGAATAAAATTTTGCGAGATGGTTATAGGATTCGATTGGCATAAGTTTTTTTTCGGTTGCTAATAATTTTTTCTGCCCATTTTACCGCTTGCATCATGCTCGATTCGTCCGCAATACCCTTGCCTGCAATATCGAATGCAGTGCCGTGGTCGGGTGAAGTTCGAATCACCGGAAGCCCTGCTGTAAAATTAACTCCCGAATTGAAGTTTATCATTTTAAAAGGAATTAGCAACTGATCATGGTACATTCCCAGTACGGCATCATAATTCTTGAATTGCTTTGTTGCAAAAAATGCATCGGGTACGAATGGACCATCGATGATAATCTTATCTTTAAACTCTCTAATTACCGGTTCAATTACATTTATTTCTTCAAATCCAATTTTCCCATTTTCCCCGGCATGGGGATTTAAACCAAGTACCGCTATTTTTGATGATGAAATTCCTAAATCATTTTTCAAAGCATTATTCAACAAAACAATTGATTTTTTGAGACGGCTTTTTGTTAAAAGTTTTGAAACATTTTTTACTGCTTCGTGAATTGTAACAAGTGCGCAAACCATTTTGTTTGAAAGAAATACCATCAAATAATCTTTTGAATTACATAGATTTGCAAATATTTCAGTTTGCCCTGGGAATTTATAACCGGCTAATTGTAATGATGTTTTGGAAGTGGGTGCAGTTATAACTGCATCGGCATAGTTTTGAATGATAGATTGATACGACATTTCAATTGTTTTGAATGCCGCAGTACCGGATTGCTTCGAAGAATATCCTATTTTTTGTTTGAAGTTGC
>CAZRMG010000076.1:0-9753 GCA_964601095.1 uncultured Melioribacteraceae bacterium
GCAATTAATCCGAATAATATTGCTGGGTTTAAAAATGTCATTTAATCTTGCTCTAGTTCATGATCTTATTCATTCAAAAAAAACACAATAATTTTATAGAAAAAGCAGCTTAATACATCAACTCAGTACTTTTTCATAAACGCCGATCAATTTATCGGTAAAGACATCAAAGTCAAAAAACTCAACGGCGCGTTTTCGTCCGGCTATGCCGAATGATTTTCTTTTTTCAGGCGATTGAACCAACAATTCAATTTTGTCTGCAAGGTCTTTCCAATTTTGTTTTTCAAAAAGGTATGAAGTAACGCCGTCAACCGCGATGTCGAGAACACCGTCGGAGTTAGAGCACACAGTTGGTTTTTCCATGCTTAACGCTTCAACAAGTGCAATTCCAAAAGCTTCCGCATGCGAAGGAAAAACAAAAATATCCATAGCCGCCAAAACTTCGGGTGTATCATTCCTAAAACCTGTAAAAATTATTTTATCTTTTATCTCAAGCTTGTTCGCCAGTGAAAGGATTGAATTATGATATTCATCTTCGCCTTTACTCGGTTCACCGACAATCATAAATTTCAAATTATCAAATTTACGATTGAGCGACTGCGCCGCGTACAAAAATTCTTCGTGACCTTTGCCCGGGCTAAACCTTGCCATCATACCTATCAACAAATCGTTTTTGTCAATATTATATTCACCGCGCACTTTTTGTGAGTTTGTCTTTTGCGCATCAAATTTATTTGTGTCAATTCCATTATGAAGCAACAGAACATTGTTCTTTGTTAAAGGAGTTGTATCAACAAGATTATTTGCAATTACATTGCTGATTGCCAAAGCGTAATTAACTCTTCCGTAAATCCATCTGTGCAATAAATCCTTTTTAACAATGTATGAACCCATATGTTTGGAAAGCAGAAGCGGTGTTTGCAATGAAGATAAATTCAAAGCCGGCACAAGAAGCCATAAATCTTTAGAATAACCGGAATGAATAATATCATACTTGTTGGATTTTAAAAATTTTGACGCGGCAATAATTTCGTACGGATGAAAATAATTTGAAAATTTTGAGGTGAATACTTTTATTCCATCTTTAACAGCTTCGTGGTAAATTCTAGAATCATTATAACACAGCAGTTCTGTTTCAATTCCTCTATTCAAAAGCTGTTTAACGGTTTGAAGAGTGTACATTTCCAAACCGCCCCAACTTTTGGAAAGACATGTTTTAAGAATTTTCATCAATAAATCTTTTGGATTTTTGCGGCTTTAAAATAATGCAGAAGGATAGCGTCGAAATCGTAACCGCGTGCGCCCATAACGGCTGCACCGATCTGGCAGAGACCAACGCCGTGGCCCCAGCCGGCACCTTTTAAAATAAACTTAACCGGAACTTCGCCGGATTTCATTTCCTTAATTGCAATAAACGCCGAACTGTAAAGATGAGTTTTAGAAAGTGTTTTTCTTATTTCAAGTTCTTTGCCGATGGTTAGAACTTTTTTGTCACCGACGATTTTTAGCTTAATAATTCTACCCGAATAACCGCGCTCGATAGGAATGAGATCTAGAATATTTCCAAAATCAATTCCGCTTTTTGTTTTAATAATTTCCGATAGTTCTTCCTGTGAATATTCAACCTGCCAGCGGAAAAAATTATCTGTCTGCCTGTCGAATTCTGGAAGTATTTGCGAGAGAATTTTTTTGTCGGTTGTATTGCAGAATGCATGAGGATTCGATTTGATCCAGTGTTCGGCAGGTATTTCTTGTGTTAAATCGTAATCTATCCCGTCGAGTTCAAATTTATAATCAACAACCGGTGCAAGGTAATGATGTTTAACTGGTTCCCAAACATTTTCGAAACCTTCGCTCATTCCCCCGCAGCATTTGGAATAACGTGTGTCGCAGATTTTGTTATCGTAAACCAAAACTAATCCTCGTGTTGATTCAACCGCGTTAATTGCATTGTCGTTTATAATTTTCGTAACACCTTGGTATCTTTGGCAGTGGTCGTCGGCGCATAAGTCGTAATTTGCATGATCCTCGCGGTCATACCATCTTATAATCTCGTTCTCTGTTACAAACTCGTTGATTGATTTTTGTGGGCTGTTGTTTTTTTTGTTTTCGAGCTGGGCCATTAACCATCCGCGGGAAACAATTGCATGTGCTTTCAACAATTGCAAAGAGCTGTTCGCACTCATTTCGGATGAAATTACGCTCGTTAAATATTCCTCCAAGGAAATATTATTTACAGCGGTGATATTGTTCTCTTCTTTAATAAGTTTTAATTCGCCGCGGAATCTCTGGTTCTCCTTCTTTTCCCAATGAAAACTTTTTCCAATAATTACATCTCTCAGTAAAAAAGATTCGGTTTCCAATTCGTTAGGCGTAATTATTATTTCCAAACCGGATAGAATAATTTTTCCTTCCTGCTCAACAACAATTTTATTGTTTTCTAATTTTGCATTATACCTGCCGCTAATCTTTTTTGAAAGTCCGGGCGATGTGAATTCACCGTAAAGATCAAAATTAATTTGTTCCGAAGTAAGTATACCGATGCTTATTGAAGGTTCGTTCATATTGTAAAATCAATCTTAGAATTTGGTGCATAAATATAGCAATGATGCTCCTAAATAGGTAGCCGGATGTTTTTTCTCCAACATGATACTTCTTTTCTAAAATCAAATTGGTTAACTAAGTCTTTAATAAATTGTTGCAAGTTTTGGAATATAATAGGATTAGTTATCTTTGTTTAACAAAACTTGGTGGTTTTATAATGGATTATAGAGTATTACTTTTTTATAAATATATAGATTTTGAAAAGCCGGAAAAGTTTCGCGATGAGCATTTAAGTTTTTGTAATGAAAATGATATTCTCGGCAGAGTTTGGATTTCGGAAGAGGGAATTAACGGAACAGTTTCCGGTACAAACCACAATATTGAAAAGTATAAAACCGAAATTAGAAAATATCCCGAGTTTGAAGATATTTGGTTCAAAGAAGACAAACATATTGAACATGCATTTAGGAAAATTCATGTCAGAGTAAAAAAGGAAATTGTTAACGCGGATTTCGGCAAAGTGGATTTATCTAAAACCGCGAAAAGACTTAAACCGGAAGAACTGCTTGAGTTTTATGAAAGCGGAAAAGAATTTGTAATTGTTGACGCGCGCAATGAGTACGAAAGCGTTGTTGGAAAGTTTAAAAATTCTATTACCCCGGCAATGGATACATTCCGCGACTGGCCAAGTGTGGTTGAAGAATTGAATCATCTAAAAAGTAAAACAGTCGTAACGTATTGCACCGGCGGGATAAGATGCGAGAAAGCTTCTGCTTTGCTCGTTGAAAAAGGATTTAAAGATGTTTATCAACTTGAAGGCGGAATATGGAATTATATTAATCAATTTCCCGATACATATTGGGAAGGAAGTGTTTTTGTATTCGACGAAAGAAGAATTGTTACACCAAATTCAAAAGAAGAAATAAAACATATCGGCAAATGTTTTTACTGCGGTAAACCCACCTCATATTATATTAATTGCCACAATCAAAACTGCGACAGACTTTTATTAACGTGTGAATCGTGCAAAACAGAAAACGAGTATTGTTGTTCCGATGATTGCAGAAAATCCGAAAACAAAAGGAGTGTTTTTCACGGGTAAATTTATTTATTGATTTGGAATGCCTTTCTTTATTAATCCTCTTTGTCCTAAGTAACAAAACAATATAATTTTTTAAATCTTAACTTTTCAACTTATTAATCGATAATAAACAGTCGTTTATCGGTTATAAAGGGGAACGCTGCCGAATCGGCAAATTGTTTGTTTACTTGAAGTTTTAAAAAGGGTGCTGAGTGAAAAACAAAAAAGCTTATGACGAAAAATTTAATCCTAATGCACTTGATTCTATTTTATGTGATTTGTCAAAATGCGCCAATGAAAAAGAACTTATTACGAATGCATTGAATGTGTTGGGTTCAATGACCGGAATTGAATCCGCCTCGTATTTTGTTTATGATAAGTCCTCAAAAGATTACAAGGTGTGCGTTTCAACGGTTCTGCCTTACCCAAAAATAATCCAAAAAGTTTTTAACGATTTGATAACTGCTCAAAGAATAAGCGACACTTTCAAATCGGGTATTTTGATTGAAGATATTAAGATTGCCGAAAATGATACTTGCAATTATTGCCTTATTAAACCAATTATACATGAACAGGAAGTGCTTGGAATTCTTCTTTTAATTGATGAACATGTTGAAAAATTTAGCGATGCAACAAAAAATATTGTTAATGTTCTGTGTAATATTGTTTCAATTATGATTACAAATCTTAACTTAAAAAATGAAATCAAACATTCTGATAACAAAACTGCTTTGATAAAATCCGAATCTTCCGAGGAAATGATTGAAACAAGAAGCGAGCTTAAAACCATATTGGATTTTTTAAACTCCGGAATTTTAATAGTTGAAAGAAACACAGGAGTAATTGCGGATGTAAATTTAATGGCGCAAAAAATAATTGGCATTTCAAAAGAAGAAATTATTGGTAAGAATAGATCTGAATTATTCTTATTTGCCGAACCTCTCAATACAATTAAAGAAGTTGTATCGTCATCCGAAGGGATGCTTCTCGCAAATGATGGTTCGATACGACAGATAATTCATCATTCATTCGAAGTTACGATTAACAATAATATTTTTTGGGTTGACAATTTTATCGATATATCCGACAGAAAGGACATGGAACTTGCGCTTCAAAAAGCACATGACGATCTCGAGTCCCGCGTAGCTGAAAGAACAAAAGAATTGTCCGACGCAAACAATCAATTGCAAGTTCAAATTAAAGAAAGAATTAAGGCCGAAGAAGATAGACTAAAACTTTTTTGGGCTGTTCACCAAAGTCCTACGATGATAATCATTACTGATTTTAACGGTAACATAGAATATGTGAATCCAAGTTTTGTAAAAATAACGGGGTATTCCTTTGATCAGGTGATTGGGCGGAACCCGCGTTTCCTAAAATCCGGCGAAGTAGATGAAGACACATATAGTGTACTTTGGAAAACAATTATCAGCGGGCGAGAATGGAAAAGTGAATTCAGGAATAAAAAGAAAAACGGCGATAAATTTTGGATTTCCTCTACGGTTTCCCCGGTTAAAAATATAGAAGGCAGAATCACAAATTTTCTTGCGGTACAGGAAGATATTACGGAACAAAAGAAGGCGGAAAGCGAATTAATAATCGCAAAAGAAAAAGCTGAATCTTCGGCAAAGTTTAAAGCTAAGTTATTGGCTAATCTAAGTCATGAATTTAGAACACCGTTAATTAGTATTATAGGTTTTGCCGATTTTATAAAGGATGAGCTTTCAAATGAAGAGCATGTAGAATTGGTAAAAGATATTAGCAATTCGGGTAAAAGGTTGCTCGATACTTTAAGCAGCGTTATGCTTCTTTCACAGTTGGAATCAATCGATGAAAATCTACGACTGGTTGATGCGGATATTTCAGAAAGAATTGAAGAACTTTTATCACCGCATATAATGTCGGCAGAAATGAAGGGCATAAAGCTGAATTATGAAAAGCTCACAACCCCGGTTGAAGCAAAGATAGACCATGCATTGTTCGATCAAATGATAAACGGTATAATCAATAATGCCATCAAATACACAAATGAGGGTATGGTGTCAATTAGAACTTACGTTTATAAAAATAAATTTGCAGCGGTTGATGTTGTTGATACCGGCATCGGCATCGCGGCTAACAACTTGAAAATTATTTTTGACTCATTTACACAAGTAAGCGAGGGATATACCCGCGATTTTGAAGGATGCGGTTTAGGATTAACACTCGCTAAAAAAATATCCGAAACTTTAGGCGGCTCAATTAAAGTATCAAGCACGCCGGGTGCTGGTTCAACTTTTACAATTATACTTCCGCTATCAAAAGAAATTAATCGTGATTTTCACGGAACGCTTCAATTTCATAATAAAGAGTTGAATTAGGAGATATTACAAATCTCTTTTGCCCGGGAATGTTTTTACCGTAAAAACCGTTTACACCGTAACCCAATGGCGCAGGAACAACTGCAATTCTTTTTTCGCCCGGTTTCATATCGGCAATAATTTCATCAAGTCCGTTGTTGATTTTTGTTTTTCCTAAAGTATAAGAAAATTCTTCAGCAGTCTTACCGAAATCCGGTTTGCCTTCGTCGCTTGTGCTGACAAACGAAAGTTTATCTATTAATACTTTCCCTGAATATTTTACTATTAACGTTGCTTGGTTTTTAGCGTCACCTTGTTTTATGATTTTATATTTTATCCCGCTTTTTGTTTCAGATGCGCCGGGTATATTTTTATTTATCCATTCATTCTCATCTTTATTCTTTTGCTCAATCTCGCTTCTTACTTTTTGTTTTGCATCATCAACCATTTTAAAAAACATTTCTGTATTTGGGCGGAATTGATTTGCATCCTCGCCAATTCTTGTAATGGAAACGGATTTGATCGTATCCCCTTGAACAATTTTATCAAGTATTTCCATTCCTTCTGCTACATAGCCGAACAAAGTGTAATTGCCGTCGAGATATGAACGATCGCCGAGTGTAATATAAAATTGACTTCCGTTTGTATGAGGTCCCGCGTTTGCCATTCCCAACATTCCAGCTTTGCCGTGATTTAATCCCGAGTAAATTTCATTGGGAAATTCATAACCGGGAATTTTATCTTCGTCTGTAGTATTTAAAACAATGTTCGGTATTCCAGCTTGAATAACGTGTCCCGGAACTACGCGGTGCCAAATTGACCCGTTGTAAAATGGTTTGCCTGGTTCAATAGAATTATTATTGATAGTTCCTTCAGCCAATCCAATAAAATTAGCAGATGTCATCGGGACGTTTTTATAATCTATATTGAGTGTAATTCTTCCTTTGTTTGTATTTAAATCTGCATAAATACCGTCCGGTAAAAATGCGCCTTCGCGGGGAAGAATCTTATCGAGATTTGCAATTTGATATGCAAGAAGCGCAATTACCAAAGCCGAATGTTCCTGAGCGTCGGGAATGACTTGATCATAAGTATCAAGAACAGTATGCCATGTTGTTCTGTAAACATGCGGACCTTCCAATCTAAGCCAGGGTGCAGGTATTCCGGCCATTGTAAAAGAATGGCTGTCGGTTCCGCCGCGCCCTGCTCTCCTAATCATTCCTGTTTCCTGAAGTTTAAACGGGTATTTCAATTCAAGTTTTTCAATCGGTTCTATTACAGGTTTTATATAATCATAGATTACTTTCGGTATGCCCATTCCCACAATCGGATTTGTACCGCCGTCGTTATTAATCATCACCGAAATTTTATCGTGCTTATCTTGATTCTTCTTTACCCATGACCTCGAACCGATCAAACCTCTTTCTTCAGCTGCGTAAAGTTGAATCATAATTGTGCGTTTTGGTTTGGTGCCGGATTTTACAAGCAAACGAATTGCTTCCATCATTCTTGATACGCCGGAACCGTTATCAATCGCACCGGTTGCGGCGTCGTATGAATCAAGATGCGCACCGAGTATTACATATTCGTCAGGGAATTCAGTACCGGGAATCCAGCCAATTACATTGTGATATTTTATCGGTCCTTGTTTAAAATAATTTCGTATGTCAAACTCCAATACAACTTCTTCACCTTTTGTAACAAGTTCTTTTATTTCGTTGAATTGATTATCGATTAACCTAATATCCGGCAGTTTCGGCAAATCATTCCAATCGTTCACATTTCGTAAATCGAGAAGTTGAATAGGATGTTTGGCGGACATTACAGTGCCGAGTGCGCCCGCGTCAATTAATTTTTTTGTGAACTCTCTAACGGAATCGCGATCGCGCGGCCAGCCGTCATTTTCTTTCTGAAGAAAAATCCACGCGCCTTTAATTTTATTTTTTATAGAGTCGGATAAAATATCATCGCTACCAAGTACAACAACGTGACCTTTTTGTTTGCCTTTTGTGCCGGCGGTATAACCGGGTGTACCGAATTCCAAAAGAGTTTGCTTCGGCGAAATCATTTTGCCGAACCATGGACCGCGGTTAAAACCTACAGGTACTTCGCCAGCTTCATCCAAATGTACTTCCAGACCCCACGATTCCAATTCAGCTTTTGCCCAATATGCGGCGTTCGTGTATGCATCGGAACCTGTTTGCCTTCCGCCGATTATGTTGCATAAATAATCCTGGTGAACCATTGCGCGGTTATTTGTTTTTCCAATCTCAACAATTTTGTTGAATACACTATCGCTTTGTGCAAATAGAGAAGTGAATGCAAAAACTATTACCAGAAAATGTTTGATCGTGTTTTTCATTTGGACTATCCGTGATCTATTTTTTTTAACAAAATAATAAAAAAGAATGTTGATTTATTATTTAATGGAATTCACTTTTAAAATTAGCCCATTAACTTTAAAAATGGGCTGATAAATTGTTTAAACCGGTTTTACAAACTTATTTTCATTGCTTCGTCAAGTACTACCTGGTTTTTCAATCCTTCTTCACCCGGTATCATCGGTTCTTTGTTGTTCAAAATGCAATCGGAAAAGTGAGTTACTTCTTTTTCATAAATGTTGGGTACTTTAATCTCTTCGATAATCGTATTGAATACTTCGCCGTTTTTACCTTGTATGATTTTTAAGGATACGGTTAAATTACTCAACGAAAATTTTTCAGCGGAAATGATTCCTTCTTCGCCGATAATCTCGATAAAAATTCTTGCGAAGGGTGTTTCGAAAGAAGTGAAAATAAACCCGGGAATTCCGCTTTTAAATTTTAATGCAAGTATTGAAGTAAGTTCGGTTTTTTCATCGTCTGGATTTGGTGAAAGTTGACTTTTAATCGAAACTACTTCGTCATCTAATATAAATCTTAAAGTATCAAGGCAGTGAACGCCGATATCGAATGTTGGTCCGCCACCGCTTACTTTAAAATCACGTGACCAGGTTCTCTTCGAAAAACGGGCGTCGTAAAAAAACTCCCCTCGAACAGATGTTATTTTACCAATTACATTTTCTTTAATTAATGTTTTAATACGTTGATTGACCGGGGAGAAACGCGCCATTTGTGCAACCATTAATTTTACGTTATTCTCTTTGCATATCTTAATCATCTCTTCAGCTTCTTTTGAATTCATTGCCATTGGCTTTTCGGTTATAACATGCTTACCAGCGTTTGCAGCTATTATTGTTTCCGGTGAGTGGGTTAATGGCGGCGAAACAATAAACACAGCATCAATCTCAGGATGTTTTGCAATTTCCTCGGCGGTATCAAAAGCAAAGGGGATATTGTAGAGTTTTGCTTTCTCCTGTGCTTCCTTAAGTGATCTTTTTTGGATTGCTACAAGTTCAGAATTTTCCGATTCAATTATGGCAGGCATTATAGTTGTCTCGGCAAATCTTCCGAAACCAATTATCCCGTAACGAATTTTTTTATTCATTTTATTCCCTTTCGCATTGCTGTTATTAATACGATTAACAAAGTAAAGAATATTTATTCTTTAACAGCCAAGAAATTTTTCTAATTACTATGAATAAAATCTATTAAACTCTTTGCTCTTCGTTCACAACTCTACACTAATTTAACAGGTAATTTTCTAACTCTAATTCCCGAAGCTGCATAAATAGCATTACAAACTGCAGGCGCAATGACCGCCATTCCCGTTTCGCCAACGCCGCCGACCTTGTATTCGTTTTTCATAATATGCACTTCAACTTTGGGCATTTCATCTAAAGTTATAATT
>CAZRMG010000077.1:0-9685 GCA_964601095.1 uncultured Melioribacteraceae bacterium
CTCTAAAATCAACGTCTTTAGAAATTCTTCTTGGAATGAATTTAGAATAATGCGCGTTCTGTTTTAAAATTTTATCTATATATCCAGGGTTAACATTCAAGATTGCTTCAATAAAAGGGGTAAGTTTTTTATCATAGTCGGCGGGAGTAATTCTTAAAGTAAAAGACGGTTTATTGCCGACCAGCACTTTGTGGTTTCTATCGAAAAAGACGCCGCGCGGTGCCGTTTGATAAATCGGTTTTACGCTATTCTCGTCCGCTTTCTCGGAATATGCAGGTTGCTCAATAATTTGCATGCTGAAAAGCTGAATTACAAGAATCGCGAAGAAAGCCGTCATAATTACAAAAACTATTCTCTTTCTGATCAAAGAACCGAAATTCGTATCACTCATTCAATTCCTTTCTTTGGATTAAATATTACAACCGGGATACTGAAAACTGCCGTATAAACTGCGGGAAGAATCCCATCTTCAATTATTTGATAAATCATTCGCACATCATTATTACTGTTTGCAACACTTGAGTAAAGGAACAAACTTACTGCGGCACATATAAAAACAATAACAGTTAAAAAGAATGAAGAAGTAGTAATATCAAGTTTGTTTTCGTTATAAAAATATCCGGCTATAAATCCCGCGATTGTAAACGAAATCATGAACGCACCCAGCAAACCGCCGGAAATTAAATCAAATAGAAATCCGAACAAAAATCCTAGGAACGTTCCGTACATCTGCCCATTTTTTAATGTGAAAAATACAAGTAACACAACAATTAAATTGGGTGAAATATTCTGCACTGTTATAAACGGGACAATTGCCAATTGAAATGCCGCAACGGGAATAAATATTAAAAGCGGTATTAATAATTTTATCATCATTCTATTTCATCAAATTCATTTCAAGTTGATTTATCTGTTTGTTGGGGACAGTCTTTATAATAAATACATCATGAACAGAATGGATATCCGCAAACGGTTTAACCGAAATCGTGTGCAAAAGTCCTAATGTTATATCTTCCTTTTTGGAAACATTACCAATCGGAATTGCCGGGGGAAAAAGCGTACTGAAATCCGATGTTTCAACTACATCACCTACTTTAAGTTCGTATGTTGTGGGAATATTTTTAATGATAAGTTCTTTTCCGTCCCAGCTAAGTATTCCGTCAACATTTATTCGTTGTATAGTTACGGCAATATTCAGATTGGAATTATAGACTGTTTTAACAACGGAAAAATTTTCGGATACATCGGCAATAATTCCAACTAGTCCTTGATGTGTTATAACAGGCATTCCCTTTTTTAATTCATCTTTTAAACCGCGGTTAATAATGAAGTTGCCTGTTATTTTATTTACCAGCTTTGATACAACATCGGCGGCAATTACAGGAAATTGAGTTGTGTCTTTATAGCTTAACATCGAATGCAGGTTTTTATTTTCAACACCCAGTTTTCGAAGACGGTTTATTTCGAGCATAAGTTCTGCATTTTCTTTCAACAATTCTTCGCGGGAATATCCGCTTTTGAAAATCCCCGTAAAAGAATTTATCGCTTCCGTACAAAACGCAAAAGTACCGAATGCAAAAGTTCTTATTTTTTTTACCTGCGGTTGTTCGTTTGATGATAAAGCGGTAAGACTAATAATTGAGAGAATAATTAACAGCAGATATTCTTTATATTCTGAAATGATTCTTTGTAAAAACTTAATCATTAGTATGTTCTTTTACGAATAAAGACCTTGGAATATTTATTAAGATTTTCAATTGCTTTGCCCGCGCCTCTACAGACAGCAGTCAAAGGATCATCTGCAATATGAACCGGCAGATTTGTTTCCATCCTGATTCTTTCATCAAGTCCTTTTAACAAAGCGCCGCCGCCTGTTATCATAACTCCTCTATCCAAAATATCTGCTGAGAGTTCAGGTGGAGTTCTTTCAAGTGTTTGTTTAACTGCTTCAACAATCTGAACAATATTTTCGTTAAGCGCTTCTCTGATTTCAACAGAACTTACTTCAACAGTTTTCGGAATTCCGGCAACTAAATCGCGACCCTTCACTTGAATTGTAACTTCCTCTTTGAGAGGAACAGCTGACCCAACTTCACACTTTATAGATTCGCCCGTGCGTTCGCCGATTAAAAGATTATAATTTTTCTTGAAGAACTGCATGATTGCGTTATTCATTTCATCGCCGGCAATACGTATTGATTCTTCGTTCACAATACCTGCTAAAGCAATGACTGCAATTTCTGTCGTACCACCGCCTATATCAATTATCATATTTCCAACGGGGGCTTCAACGTCAACACCAATTCCAATAGCTGCAGCCATAGGTTCGGCAATTAAATGAACTTCTTTTGCGCCTGCATGTTCGGCGGCATCGCGCACAGCTCTTTTTTCAACTTCAGTGACACCGCTCGGCACTGCAATTACGATTCTTTTACTCGAGAATGTATTTGGTGTAACTTTCCGAATAAATGCCCGGATCATTCCTTCGGCAATTTCAAAATCCGCAATAACACCGTCGCGCATCGGGCGGGTAACACGAATTTCGCGGTGTTCTCTTCCCTGCATTTCTTTAGCGTTGTTTCCGAGTTCAATAATTCTTTTTGTATTTCTATCGAATGCAACAATAGAGGGTTCGTTTAAAACTATTCCTTTACCTTTTATATATATCAGCGTATTAGCTGTACCAAGATCGATTGCAACATCAGTTGAAAACAGATCGAAAATTCCCATATTTCCTCCCTGCATTGTGCAGGCATTTTTTAGTGTTTAAAGTTTCTTATTCCTGTAAAAATCATAGAAACATTTTTTTCATTTGCGGCATTAATTACTTCATCGTCGCGAACGGAACCGCCGGGTTGAATAACTGCAACAGCGCCGTGCGAAATGATTTCCAATAAACCATCTGCAAACGGGAAAAATGCATCGGATGCCGCTACACAATTTGTTAAATCATGACCAAATTGTTTTGCCTTAGATGCCGCTATTTTTGCTGAATCAACTCGCGACATTTGTCCCGCGCCGACTCCAATTGCTTTTTTATCTTTCGCATAAATTATCGCGTTGGATTTTGTGTGTTTGCAAATTATCCAAGCGAATTTTAAATCTTCAAGTTCTTTTTCCGAATACTTCCTGTTTGTTACTAATTTAAGCATAGAATCATCAAGTTTCGAATTATCTTTTTGTTGCGCGAGAATTCCGCCAGGAATATTTTTTATTTGAAGTTCATTTGAATCGACAGCTTTCTTAATCTTGATTAAACGACGATTCTTTTTCGTTAATAAAATTTGCAATGCTTTTTCGGAATATGAAGGAGCGCAGATGATTTCCAAAAATATCTCATTCAATTTCTTAGCTGTATTTTCGTCAACTTCATCGCAGAATGCTACAATTCCTCCGAATGCAGAAACAGTATCGCACGAAAGTGCGCACTCGTATGCATCAAGTACGTTTTTGCCGATTGCCGCACCGCAAGGATTTGTATGTTTTATAATTGCACATGAATTTGTACCGAGATCATATACCAATTCGACCGCGGCAGCAAGATCCACCAAATTATTGTACGAAAGTTCTTTGCCGTGCAGAACTTCAAAATACTCTTCGAAGTCGCCGAACAAATATGCTCTTTGATGAGGATTTTCCCCGTATCGCAAATCGAAAGATGCTTTTTGATTTATGCGAATATTTTTTTTCGGAAGATTAAATTCCGATTCAAAGTAATTCGCAATCAACGTATCGTAATATGAAGTTAAAGCAAAAGCATCGGCAGCAAGTTTTTGGCGTGTTTCAATGCTAATTTCGCCTTTTTTAAGTTCGGCGAGAAAATCATCATACTGTTCCGGGTTTGTTAAAACGGAAACGTACTTATAATTTTTTGCCGATGCGCGGATTAAACTTGGTCCGCCGATATCAATGTTTTCAATCTTTTCCTGTAATTCAATATCTTTTCTATTTACCACTTGAGGGAATGGATACAAATTAACGCAAATGATATCTATTGGGTAAATTTGATTTTCCGACGCTTCTTTTTGATCATTAAGATTATCGTGGCGCATTAAAATTCCACCGAATATTTTCGGGTTAAGAGTTTTTACTCGTCCCGAAAAAATTTCGGGTGAAGATGTAAAATCTTTAATCTCAATGCAGTCAATCTTATTCTCGATAAGAAGTTTAGAGGTATTGCCGGTGGCAATAATTTGATATCCTAAAGAATTTAATTCTTTTGCAAAATCAATAATATTTTTTTTGTCGGAAACGCTTATTAAAGCATATTTTTTCAAAAACCTTCTCCGTAGCTATTCTAAAATAACAACGCGGTTATTTTCAATTTTTATTTTATTATCCGCAATTTTTTCAACAACATAGGGTAATAATTCATGTTCAACTTTTAATACTCTTGACGCAATCTCTTCGGCATTTTTTACATCGCTGATATCTACAACGCGCTGCGCAATAATTTTACCGTTATCATAAATCTTATCAACAAAATGTACGGTTGCACCTGAAACTTTTGCCGATGACTTGAAAACCGCTTCGTGCACATTCATCCCATACATTCCTTTACCGCCGAAAGCAGGTAATAAAGCAGGGTGAATATTTATAATCTTATTTTCAAAGGCATCAACAAGTTCATCGGGAATTTTTTTCAGAAACCCCGCAAGCAAAATTAAATCTACAGATAATTCTTTCAGCTTTCCTATCAATTGCGAGTAATCAATAAAATCATTTTTAATAATGTTGCTTACTGCAAAAACCGGGATGTTATTTTGGGAAGCGAAATTAACAGCAAGACAATCTTTCTTGTCGCTAACAACAGCACATATTCTAATTTTTTCTTTCGAAACTTTTTCGTAAACCGATATTAAGTTTGAACCTCTTCCCGAAACAAAAGCTGCTATATTCAACATATTGTATAAATTTTCCAGAAAAAATTATCTAATTAACCGCCAAATATCAATCAATAAAGACTCAAAATCAGCATTTTACTAATATTTTCTTAATGCCTATTCAATCTTCTTTTAAGAAATTCAATCTGAGCCTGAATTATATCTTTAAATTCAAAATTATTGTTATCGTTAGCTTCCTGTAATAATCTTCTTGCTTCATGCTTTTCGTTAACCGCATAATTTGCCATTGCCATTAACAAATAAGCATTTGGTACAACCCATTTTTCTTTCGAATGCGAATGAGTAAGTAATTTTTCGCACACGCTGTTGGCTTCGGTGAATTTTTTTAGATGTATTGCAGCTTCTGCAAAATATATTAATGATAATGATTTTTGACCGTTCGTAATTAATTCGTCGGAAAGTGTTTTAAGACTATCATAAACTATTCGATATTTTCCGGCTTCAAGGTTATTCTTCATTCTTATCAACATTAAATCTTGATCAGTAATACCTTTTGACAAATATTCTTCACTCTTATTTTTTGCGTATGAATCTTCAAAAATATCTTGATTACCTTCACCGGCTGATTTCATATATTTTTCATATTCTTCAATGTTGCCTAAAAATTTATGGCATAACGCCAGATGGTAATTTGCAGTTCCTTCAAAATCAATTTCTTTAGTTGTCTTTAAAAACTTTTCATACTCTTTAACTGCATCTTTAAATCGATTTTTCCTGAATAAAATTTCGCCCTTGCGAAAATGTGCTAACGAAGTAACTTGCGGAATATGTTTATTGTTCAACCTTATAATTTCGTTCAGCAGATCGCCGGCCCTATTAAGTTCTCTATCTTTAATCTGTGTTACGGCATATTGATAAAGGAATAAAGTATTGCCCGGATGTTTTTCTACATTATAGTTGAGATATAAATACGAACTATCGTAATCTGCAAGATAATCAGTATATATTTTCGCAAGATGAAAAGCGGCCTCGGTTTTGTCTGCGCCTCTGTGAAATGCTTTTTTGATATACTTTAATCCGCGGTCTTTGTCGGATGTTAATCCGGTTAAGTTCACTGCCCACTTTAGAAAATCCGGGACAAACCCCATTGCGTAATCAAAAATTCCAAGTCCCAAATATGCATCGTAGAATTTATTATTAATCTCTAATGTGCGTTCAAAATAATCTATAGCTTTTTTACTTGCCCATAATTGATCGACAGATGAATTATTAGTTGAATAGGCCATTGCTTTATAAGAAGCCAAGTTGCCTGCCATGTAAGTTATACGATAGTTATTCTCGTCGGCGTCAAGAATTTTATCAATTTTTTGCTGTGCAAGATCGGCATATTTTAGAAATACAAAGTACTCACCCGGGTCTCTTGTACCGAGGTAAATCCAAAAATGAATCTGTGCTGTTCTATAATAACCGTGCGGTTGTTGCGGGTAATTTTCGATTGCGCGGTTAAAAATCTTTTCCGCCTCATCGAACTCCATGTTGTATGCTTTTGAAACGCCGTGTTGAATTATACTTTGAAGATTTGATTGTCCATAAGTTTTAATAGAACAAGCTAAAATTAAAACACACAGAAAAAAAACTTTTCTCAATTTAATTTCTTCCTTAATGTATTTTCGAAGGACGCCTTTACAAATTCCCTAAATAAAGGATGTGCATTAGTTGCCCTGGATTTTAATTCGGGATGAAATTGGCAGCCGACAAACCATGGATGCTCGGAAAGCTCAATCATTTCAACAAGTTTTTCATCGGGAGAGATACCGCTTATAACCATCCCGTTTTTCTCGATTACTTCCCGGAATTTATTATTTACTTCAAAACGATGGCGATGGCGCTCGGAAATTTTCTGTTTTTTATATGCATCGAAAGCTTTTGTTTTTTTCTGAATAACGCACGGGTAAGCGCCAAGACGCATAGAAGCACCTTTAACTTTTACCTTTATTTGTTCCGGCATAATATGAATAACATTTGCGCTGTTATTCTTTGTGAACTCCGCGCTGTTGGCTTTTTTAATTCCGCATACGTTTCTCGCAAATTCAATTACTGCGCACTGCATCCCCAAACAAATTCCGAAGAATGGAATTTTATTAACACGGGCAAAGGTAATAGCTTGTATTTTTCCTTCGATACCGCGTTCGCCAAAACCACCGGGGATTAATAAACCGTCATAACCGGAAAGTATTTTATCCGCGCCTTTTTCTTCAATCTCTTCGGAACTGATAAAATCAGCTTTTACTTTAACATTATTTTCCGCACCGGCGTGAACAAAAGCTTCGGAAATACTTTTATACGCGTCTTTGTTTTCGATGTACTTACCGCATATCGCAATATTAACTGTCGATGAAGGATTTTTAATCTGCTCAACAAGTTTGCTCCAATCACCAAGATGAATATTGATATCGGGAAGTTTTAATTTCTCAAGAACAATTCTATCCAAATTTTGATCGTGAAGAACCAGCGGAACTTCATAAATTGATGAACAATCATAAGCTGAGAATACTGAATTTTTAGAGACGTTTGTAAAAAGTGCAATTTTCTCGCGAATATCTTTCGATAATTTATTTTCTGAACGGCAGACCAAAATATTTGGCTGGATACCAAGTTCCAATAAATTTTTTACACTGTGCTGCGTTGGTTTGGTTTTCATTTCCCCGGCTGAAGGAATATAAGGCACAAGAGTAACGTGTAAACTTAATGCGTTCTTTCTTCCAATTTCCAACATTATTTGCCGCATCGCTTCAATAAAAGGAAGACTCTCAATATCACCGACTGTACCGCCGATTTCAGTAATAATTATATCATACTTACCGGATTCGCCGAGGGCTTTCATTCTTCTTTTAATTTCGTCGGTAATATGCGGAATAACCTGAACTGTAGCTCCGAGAAAATCGCCCCTGCGTTCTTTTGTTATTACTTCGTTGTAAACTTGTCCTGTGGTAGTATTGTTTGCGCGGGTCATGTCAACATCGAGGAAACGTTCATAATGGCCGAGATCAAGATCTGTCTCCGCGCCGTCGTCGGTAACATAAACTTCACCGTGTTGAAACGGATTCATTGTACCGGGGTCAACGTTAATGTATGGATCAAATTTTTGAATTGTTACGCTGTAACCGCGTAATTTCAAAAGTAATCCTATTGAGGAAGCTGTGATTCCTTTACCGAGCGAGGAGACAACTCCTCCGGTAACAAATATATACTTAACTTTTTTCTTGAAGGGCATGTCGAATCAAAATTTTGGTTGGAAAATTTTGGACTCAAAGATAAAAAAAATTGTGCATTTGTCTATGAGTAATTTCAAAATAATCACTCATTTTCCAATAAAAATTCATCGCTTTCCGGGATTAGAATTGAATAACTCTTACCAAACTTATTAATTAAAGTTTTATCCCTAAGCCAGGGATTCATAATTTTAAGTATTTTGTAATTAATATCGTTTTGAGCCGCAAAATCCGCAAGATTCTTTATTCCCGTTTTAATAATTATCTTTTTTGAAGGAATTACTGGGTACAATTCGTCCGGTTTAAGTATAAAACCAAATTTGGTAGGATTTTCAAAAATCTCTTTAATAGCTAGTATTCTTGCTACAAAACGATAAGTCTCTTCGTTTAAGTATAGATTATAGTAATTAGTTGTTTTTTGCCTGTCGATTTGCCGATCAATACCGTTTAATCCGTAATTATATGATGCCGCGCTTAAAGTCCAGCTTTTGTATTTCTGATGTGATTCGTTTAAATATTTACATGCCGCCGCAGTAGCTTTTTCAACATGATATCTTTCATCCACACCGCTGTTTATTTCGAGACCGTGTTTTTTTCCAGCCGGTTCCATAAACTGCCAAAAACCGGCGGCACCTGCCGGCGAAACTACATTCGATAACCCGCTTTCAATTACCGCTAAGTATTTAAAATCATCCGGGATACCATATTTTTTTAAAATTGGTTCGATTACGGGAAACCATCTGTTTGCACGTTTCAGATATAAAATTGTGGCTGAATACCAATGAGTATTTACAAGTAATTCTCTTTCAACTCTTTCGCGAACATCAATATCATCCAATGGAACTTTCTCTCCACAAAATTCCATTTGTTCCGGCAGTTGAGGAATAAATACTTTGTATTCCGGCGGCTCCGATTTAAAAATTACAGTTTGCTGTTTATTTCTCTCTTTGAAAGCTAAATAACTCATAACAACTGCGGAGAGTGAAATGAGAACAATTAACGAAACTCCTATCCATATCAATATTTTTTTATTGTTCATAAATTCAAATCTTTTTGTGCGAAGATAATAAAAAGGCGGGTCTTCCGATCCGCCTTATGTACTAAATTATTTTTTATTGTTTTTATTTTTTACCGAAGGCAACTTCTTCAAGCATTGCGGTTGTTAAAGATTTAGGTCTTTCAAGCGGGTAACCCAATGCCCTTGCCCAAATAATATTTGAACAGACACCGAGTGCTCGTCCTATTCCGAATAGCACTGTGTAAAATTCATATTCCTTAACTCCGTAGTACCATTGTATAACGCCGGATTGTGCATCAACATTTGGCCACGGATTTTTTGCTTTGCCCTGTTCCAACAAAATCGGCGGAACAACTTTGAATAAAGTATCAACATACTTGAATAAAGTATCGTCGGGTAAGTGCTTCAAACAAAATTCGCGTTGAGCCATGTATCGCGGATCGGTCTTTCTTAAAACAGCATGTCCAAAACCGGGAATTACTTTGCCGGATTGCAGAGTATCTAAAACAAATTTTTTCATTTCTTCTTCGGTAGGAACCTTGCCTCCCATC
>CAZRMG010000078.1:0-7966 GCA_964601095.1 uncultured Melioribacteraceae bacterium
TTTATTCGAGCGATTAGAGAAGATTGCCTTAGTCATTTGCACATTCATATGTTTCGGCAATAATGATTTTATAATACCAACTTTATCGGGTTCATAAATATATTCTGTACTTGAGCTTAATTCTTCAGTTGTATTTTCGAATGGTTTTATAGGTAATAATTGTTCAACTGTTGTTTTTTGCTGAATGACGGAACGGAATTCGTTATAAACAACAATTACTTTGTCGATTTCGTTATTTAAGAATTTAGTTGTCAATTCTTTCATAAGACTCGAAGCAAAGTCAAACTTCAATCTCGAAAAAATTCCGGGGAAAGAACCAACTACATTATAATTTCTTTTTGAAAAATAGTCGTTCCCTTTTTTACCAAGACAGTAAAGCTGAACTTTGCCTTGATTATTAAGATCGCTCAATTCACCTTTAAGCATGTCTTCAACTTGACGAATAATATTAGTGTTAAAACTTCCGCAAAGACCTCTGTCGAAAGTTATAACAACAACTGCTATATTTTTAACGTCTCTCTCGGTCAATAGTGGGTGAACAATATTTTTTTCAATGCTCATAAGATGTGAAAGAACTTCGCCGATTTTCTTTGCATAGGGACGAGCGTTGATGATATTTTCCTGAGCGCGGCGTAAACGAGCAGCGGCAACCATTTTCATTGCTTTGGTAATTTGCTGCGTACTTTTAACGCCTACAATTCTTCTTTTTATGTCCCGTAGTGTTGCCATTAAATTCTCTAAACCCGGTAATAATCTTCGGGTTAATTATTAACTCTTTTTAAATTTTTCTAAATATTCCGAAACTGCTTTCTTAATTAGTTCAACAGTATCATCTTTCAATTCTTTAGTAACTCTAATGTTTTCATAGATTTGAGGATATTTTAGGTCAACATATTCTAAAAATTCTTTCTCAAACCTTTTTACGTCTTTTACTTCAATTGTTTCCATAAAATTATTTGTAGCTATATAAACACTTAATACTTGCTTTTCAATCGGAACAGGAGCGTATTGTCCTTGCTTCAAAAGCTCAACTAAACGTGCACCTTTTGCAAGGGTTCGTTGTGTTGCCTTATCAAGGTCAGAACCGAATTTTGCAAAAGCTTCGAGTTCGCGGTATTGTGCTAAATCCAACTTCAAAGAACCCGCAACTTTTTTCATAGCTTTAATTTGTGCATTACCACCTACACGTGAAACTGAAATACCAACGTTAATAGCGGGACGCACACCTGCGTTGAATAAATTGGGTTCGAGATAAATTTGTCCGTCCGTAATAGAAATTACGTTTGTAGGAATATAAGCAGAAACGTCGCCCTGTTGAGTTTCAATAATCGGAAGCGCTGTCAAACTTCCACCGCCAAGTTCTGCGCTTAATTTAGAAGCTCTTTCAAGTAAACGTGAGTGTAAATAGAAAACGTCGCCGGGGTAAGCTTCACGTCCCGGAGGCCTTCTTAATAGTAATGAAAGCTCACGGTATGCAACTGCTTGTTTTGATAAATCATCATAAATTACAAGCGAGTGCTTTCCGTTATCTCTAAAAAATTCACCGAGTGTTGCGCCTGAATACGGTGCAATATATTGAAGCGGTGCAGGCGTTGAAGCGGGTGCCGCAACAACTGTTGTATAATCCATTGCGCCGGCTTCTTCCAATTTTGCAACTACTTGTGCAATTGTTGAATCTTTTTGACCGATAGCAACATAAACGCAATAAACAGGATTGATCCCGTATTTTTTTGCTTCGTCTGTATGTGTATATTTTTGATTGATAATAGTATCAATAGCAACGGCTGTTTTACCGGTTTGACGGTCGCCGATAATTAATTCGCGCTGCCCGCGTCCGATCGGTATCATAGCATCAATAGCTGTAATACCTGTTTGAAGAGCTTCTTTAACAGGCTGGCGTTGAATAATTCCAAGCGCTTTTCTTTCAATTGGCGAATATTTTTCAAATTGCACTGTTCCTTTTCCGTCAACGGGCTCGCCGAGAGGATTAACAACGCGTCCAAGTAATTTATCTCCAACAGGAAATGAAGCAACACGCTTTGTTCTTTTAACAGTGTCGCCTTCTTTAATAAGCGAGCTTTCGCCAAAAAGTACGCAGCCGACGCTGTCTTCTTCAAGATTTAAAACCATGCCGGTTACATCATTCGGAAACTCAACAAGTTCGCTCGCCATTACTTGCGAGAGACCGTACACGCGCGCAATACCATCGCCGACTTGCAAAACCGTTCCAACTTCATAAACATCTGTTTCGTTTTCGAAACCTGCCAATTGTTTTCTTAATATTGCAGAAATTTCATCGGGTCTAATTTCAGCCATTTTTATTTTCCCAATTTTCTAATTAACTATTAATAAACCTGTTCAATTTTGAACAAGACTAATTTCTTCTGAAAATTTCTTTCTTAAAAGTTCTAACTGATGTTTAACCGAAGAATCTATAACCGTATCTTGAACCTTTACAACAAATCCGCCAAGTATGTTATTATCGATTCCGAAATCAGCTTTAACTTTTTTATTTGTTTTAGTAGTAAGTTTTTGTTCAATCTTCTGCCGCAAAGAATCTGATAATTCGACAGCTGATTTAACATGCGCTCTTAAAATACCTTCTTTAATATCGCGCAGATTTAAGAATTCATTAAAGATATCGAAAAGAATGTCCTCGCGGTTTTTATCGATAACAAAATCAATAAAAGTAAGAACATCGTTTCCAACTTTATTCTCGAAAATCTTTTTAACAAGATCTTTTTTTACCCTTGGTTTTAAAACAGGGTTTTTAAGCACTGCTCTTAATTCTTTAGAACCGGCCAAAGAATTAAATACAAGTTCAGCATCTTCGTAAACTTTTTTCAAAATCTTTTTTTCTTCCGAAAGAAGAAGTAAAGAATTTGCGTAACGATATGAAATTCTATAAACACTCATCTTTAATTTTTCGACAAATCGTCGATATACTTACTTACAAGATTAATTTGTTTTTCTTTATCGAGAGTTTCCTTGATTATTTTTTCAGCAGCGTTGACGGCGATATCGGCAACTTGATCTTTCAATTTGCTGAAAGCTTCCGCGTTCTTTCTTTCAATTTCCAACGCGGCATCTGTAATCATTTTCTTTGCATGTGTTTTGCTTTCTTCAAGAATTTGACTTTTTAATTTTTCAGCCATTTCCCTGCCATGTTCAATAATCTTCTGAGCTTCTTCTTCTGCTTTCAAAATACTTGCTTTATTATCAAGCAGCATTTTTTCAGCATCTTTACGGGCAATATCAGCTTTATCAAGAGATTCCTTAATAAAACTTTCCCTATCGCTCAAAGATTTTAAAATCGGTTTCCATGCTACTTTTGCAAGAATAAAAAGCAAAAATAAAAATGTTACTACCGTCCATAAAATCAATCCGGGACTGACATCAAGCGGTCCGCCTTGAGCTGCTTCACCGCCGCTATAGAAAGCAAGCAATAATAAATTTGCACTAGTCATTATTCAAAATCCTTTATAAAAAAATAAAAATCGAACAGAGAATTATTTTAATGCTAAAAGGATACAGATAACGAGCGCAAAAAGTGAAATACCTTCAATAAGTGCCGCAGCAATAATCATTGATGTTCTGATGTCGCCTGCTGCTTCGGGTTGACGACCGCTGGCTTCCATTGCCGCACTTGCCAATTTACCAATACCATAAGCACCGCCGATAACTGTTAAAGCTGCGCTAAAACCTGCTGCCAAATATGCGAAGTCCATGTAACTCCTCCTGTTATATTCTGTTTAAATAAATTAATGCTCTTGATGATATGCCATTCCTATAAACAACGAGGAAAGCATTGTGAAAATATACGCTTGTATTAATGCAACTAAAATTTCCAATAAGTAAATAAATAAAGCAAATGAAATTGATACCGGAACAACAACATAGGTTCTTAATATGAAAATCAATCCGAGTAAAGCTACAATAACAATGTGTCCCGCAGTCATGTTTGCAAAAAGACGAATAGCCAATGCAAACGGTTTTGTGAACAAACCTAAAAGCTCAACCACAAACATTATAGGAATTAACCACGTTGGCAAACCATGCGGAAGCAACCCTTTAAAATATCCAAAGAAACCGTTCTTCATGATTCCGCCAATTTGAATAACGAAAAACGAAATAGTAGCTAGTGTTGCTGTTACGGCTATGTTACCTGTTGCAGTAGCACCGTATGGAATTAATCCTATAAAATTACACGTTAGGATAAAAAAGAAAACAGTTAATAAATATGGTAAAAACTTCTCGAATCCGTGACCAATCGTAGGTTTAACAATGTCGTCTCGTACAAATAGAATCAAGACTTCTGTTAGATTTGTAACGCCTTTAGGAATTAAAGATTTTTTATACGACTTTGATACTTTAAGAAAAGTAAAGATTAGAATAGCTGCGGCAATCCACATAAAAACAACATGTTTTGTAATAGATATATCTATTCCGAATACATGTAGCTGCGGAAGATGAATTATTCCAAACGGAGTGAGGTCAAGCTCATATGCATCAAGCACATGATGCATTATCCAGCCGGTATCCTGTTTTGCGGAACCTGCTGCTTTTACTGTATCAACAATTGTATTGGGATTATTGTACCACATTTTCCGTGTCTTCTATTACCTTTGGTTTTTCTACTTTAAGTCTTATTATATTTATTTCGTACACTAAAAACAAAACATAGAATAAAAAGAATGCAAATATATATTTGAATTCGTCAACTATCAAGAATTTTATAGTTAGAAACACTAAAATTAGCATAATAACAACTCGTAACCCCATTCCCCCAAGATTGTAAATAAGGAACATTTTATTTGATTTTTTGTGCGCTAAGCTGGAAAGTATAACAAAAAGGAGAAAATTTATGAACGAATTTAGAATAGCATAAAGAACAGAATTACGAGATAGTTCTGTTATTACCTCAAAATGATGTAATCCAAAAATTGTTATTGTGACTGAAAAAAATATTATAAGCGGTATTTTAAGATTTTTTATCAATTTTCTTTTTTTCGTTTAAATTTAATACTGTTTTAATGAAATTATATATTCCCGCAAAACCGCCCAAAATTGAAAAAACAATAATTAAAAATGGATAGGTATTAAGTTTTTGATCTAACCATCTTCCTAAAAAAAACATCAATACCATCGTGGCGGCAAGTTGCGTTCCTAACCCGAGATACTGTCCGTATGATTTGTACGATTCAGTTATCTTTTTGGGAATCTCTTTATCATTCATTTTTGATTGTTGAACCGCTGCTTAAGTTCATCTTACTGTTTCCTTCAAAAACTGCACCTTCTTCAATAATCAATTTACGGGTTATTAAATCACCCTTTAAAACAGATTTTGATTCAAGTCTTAAAATTTCCGTGGCAATGACCTTACCTTCAATTTTACCGCCCATGGTTATGCTGCTTGCTTTAATTTCACCTTGCATCTGAGCGTTTTCACCTATCGTCAAACTACCATTCACGGACACGTTGCCAACAACAGTTCCATCTATTCTTACATTTCCCTCGCTGAATAAATTACCTTCCAGTTTTACGCCGCCGCTAATTATACTAACATCTTCCGAGTGTGAATCTTTTCTAACAGCCATTAAATATCTCCTTACTTAATTAAAAATTTTTCCGGGTCAACCGGTTTACCGTTTTGCCATAATTCAAAATGAAGATGGGGACCGGTAGTATTTTTTCCTGAATTACCGCTAAGCGCAATTATTTCGCCTTGTTTAACAAAATCCCTAGTTCGTTTTATTAATGTGGAACAATGTTGATAAATAGAAATAAAACCAATATCGTGTTCGATGATAATTGTGTTTCCATTTTCAATTGTGTAATCCGCAAATACAATTAAGCCGCCTGCCGCAGAATAAACCGGAGAGCCGATTTTCATTCCGTAATCAATACCGAAATGACCCTTCTCCTTATTGAATTGTTGGGTAACAAACCCATTAACAGGCGGTCGGAAAAACAAGTTGTAATTTGCAGTTGAGTCGGGGAAATATTTTTGAAAGAATAATTTGAATGCATCCAAAACATTACCGCCGATTTTTATTTTTTTGTTGATTGGTTTTTTTAATGTATCATAAACAGCTTCTCTTTTTTTTGAACTATCATGCATTGCGAGCTGCATTGCATATTTCATCTTTTCATTTGTAGAAGCTACTTCTTGTAATTGACTTGTAAGTATTGAAACTTTTTCCTGGAGTTCGGCTACTTTCTCTGCTTGTACTTTAAACTCTTTTTCATCGAGAACAAAAAGAAAATCTTTTAATGGAGTAACTCCTAAAATTAAAATTAACAGCATCCACGAAAAAAATGTATAGATTAACCCATACCCAATAATTCTTAAAAGACTAAATTTATATCTTTTAGTCGCCATTTCAGGCAGATCGGGTGTAATATAAATCTGAGTTTTTCTAAATTTTTCCCATTCAAAACGAGTCATAATAATTCCTAAAAGTCGTTTAAATATATGAATTTACTGTAATTTTTTCTTAATCAAGTAATATTATAATTCTTTCCACTACCGTTTCGGGCAGTAGTTTAAAACCGCAATCGAATGTGTTAACCGGGCATTTATTATGACCGTGAATACCGCACGGCTTGCAGTTTAGCTCATTGAATGAAAGATAATCACTTTTTTTATTATAAGGATAAAAACCAAATTGAGGTATTGTAGAACAATAAATTGTTAAAGTTGGTATATCGGCGATCATTCCCATGTGAGTCGGAGCGCTGTCGTTACACAATACAAGCGAGCATCGTTTAATTAATTCTATTGATTCGATTACGCTCAAACTTCCGGCAAATGATTGGATTTTGTCTGTATCTTTTTCCGCTATTGACTCGCACAATTTTTTATCTTCTTTACCGCCTATTAAAACAACAAAATAATTTTTAGTAACAAGTTTTTCGATTACTTTTTCAAAATATTCAGATGGATATTTTTTTGTATTCCAAACAGAACCTGGTGCAATTGCAATTATTTTTCTTCCATGCTTCTTCTTTAATAAATCATCAATCCGTTTTACAATACCGGCATTAATATTAATTTCAGGTTTAATTTTCCAATTATCATTTTCAATTTTAAACCCAATTAGTTGAAGATTTCTTTCAACTTCATGCGAATCGGATTCATATTTAATTTTGTTTTTATAAACGAAGCTAATTGCGGCAGTATTAAAGCCGTAAGTTTCTTTAACCCCGCTTAACAATACAATTAGAGAAGTTCTGAATGATCTGTGCGGAGAGTAAATTCTTGAATAATTTTCATTCTTAATTAGAGATATAAACTTATACAGGTTTACAAGTGACTTATGTTCTGCCCGTTTATCCAAAACTAATACTTTATTAACGTATGGCGATGCTTCAAATATTTCTTTTGTAGAAGGTATTGAAACAACATCAATTTGCGAATTTGAATTTTTTTTTGAGAGTTCTTGAATCATCGGCAATGTAAGTATAGCGTCGCCGAGAAATGCCGTTTGTATGACTAAGAATTTTTGTACGTTCATTAATATTTCCAGAGTTTGTGCATCCAAAAATATTGTTCGGGATATTGTCGTACATATTTTTCAATAAAAGAAATATAACGTTGGGTTATTTCTTTTATCTTAGCTTCTTCGTCATTCGGCAGAGTATCGAAATTTAATTGTTCAAGGTAACATTTGAATTTAAAATCCTTCTGCCGAACCAAAGCGGCTAATAAAACATTGCTTTTTGTTCTCAATGCAATAGATGCTGTACCTGTATATAATGCGGTCGGCCTGTTAA
The DNA here is from genome assembly GCA_964601095.1 of uncultured Melioribacteraceae bacterium. Classification (GTDB taxonomy): domain Bacteria; phylum Bacteroidota; class Ignavibacteria; order Ignavibacteriales; family Melioribacteraceae; genus JAEWUC01. The sequence goes on from CAZRMG010000078.1 coordinate 7,777, forward strand.
AGAAATTAAAGCGCGGGTTATCGAAATGCCCTCTTTGATCGCCTGCAATTCCAACAGCTTCTTTGTTTACCAACGCTTTAAATAACTCTTTTACACTAACCCCGGCTTCGATTACCCTCGCGCCAAAACGGGCTCGAGTTTTCTTCAGCCATTCATTTATATATGAGTTGCGCTGGGGTCGCATAAGTAC
>CAZRMG010000078.1:7976-9658 GCA_964601095.1 uncultured Melioribacteraceae bacterium
AAATGTGTCTTTATATTCAAAGCAATAGTCGTCATTAGAAATTCCCAATTCCCGAAATGACCTGTGAATACAATCAACCCGTTTGGTTCATCAATTAGCCGATGAAGCAGTTCAGGTTGATCGAATTCAACCTGGCTTTTCATTTCAGCCGAGGAAATGGACTGCATGCACATCAGTTCCAAAAAAGTAATCGTAACGTTCTGATAATTTTTTTTTGCTAATAGTTTTATTTCTCTTAACGATTTGTCAGGAAAAGCTTTGGATAGGTTTTCAATAGTTGTTTTTTTTCTTATTGGAATTAGATAAAAGAACAGCGTACCGACAGAAACCGCGATACGCCTTGTAATATTAATACCGATTAAATCGAAAATTTTTTGGGCAGACCGGAATAAAAAAAACTCGATTTTATTTTTATCTATCATTGCCTGCTTGCGCTAAGTCTATACATCCAATTTTCGTCCTTAAATTCACCCCGCTTTGTGGAATGTAGAAGTTCATACTTTCCAAAACCTGTAACATCGCCAAAATAAAACGAAACGCCGCCTTCAATATTATTATAGAACCAGACTTCATAAGGTTTCATATCGGATTCATTTGGGTAATAATCTTTTTGATCCGGGTCCCCGTAAATTAAATATACCCTGCCCCTGTCGGTTATATATCCCTCATTTTGCGCTTGTCTAAAATTTTGATTTGCAAATTCTACCCTTCTCATATAATCTTGCTGAAATTCGTTTTGCGGTGTTGACGGTTCTGTATCTCTGCTCTTCCAAAAATTCATTAAGAAAGTTCTTTTGGCGTCAAGGGAATCTATTTCTTTGTACCTGTCTATTTCGTTTTGGGTTGCTATATATTTACTTTGGTTAAACATTCTATCGCATTCTTCAATTGTCATTATCCCGAATGAACTTCCAAGCATTCCTGCATTTAACGATTTTACTAAAGTAGTATCTACAACACCAGGATTGAAATGATAGAATCTCTTTGAAGATATGTAAGCTTTATTTGTTTTGTTTTCAACTAAACTGAGAATGAGATTGTAAGAATCCGTTGGGTATTTTGTGAGATTAATTACGCCAACTTCCACAATGGAACTTGCAGATTGCTTAATTTTTTTTTCACTTTTATATACATTAGTACCGGCACTGTTGAATAATAATTTTTGAAGTGTAAATCCGGTACTGCTGTCGGCACTTGATAAATTATAAAGTTCTGCATAATAAAATGCAGCCGGTGCCTGGTCGGAATACAACATTGATGGATTAGGAATAACCTCATAAGTATTTTTATAGAAAATAGAATTCGGATCGGTACCCAAATTTTTAATATTGCTTGCCAATTCAATATCAGAAATTGCATAATTGCTATCAAACGGTGTTACTTGAATATTTTCCTTAATTGTTTTTACTAACTCAACATTATGGGCGTCGTAGGCCTTAATATTTAATGAATAATTGCCCGCAGGAACTGTAAATCCGAAAACACCGGAAAGGTTTTGCACAGTTAAAGTTGAATCATTTTCGATAATTACATTCTGAATTTTCCAGTCTTTGTTAATAAAAAAGCTGTCTGCTGTCAGATCTTTCATTTCAACATGAACTATCGCTTCCGTCATTTTATTATTTTGCTGCTCAACAACCTTCATATTCTTTGAATTAAGGTTGTAATAAAACTCAATGTAA
>CAZRMG010000079.1:0-2839 GCA_964601095.1 uncultured Melioribacteraceae bacterium
AACATGGAAATGGACTTCGGCTGATAAACTTTTTTTAACTCTTATTGAAGAAGCACACAAACACGGAATGAAAATTATTATTGACGGGGTTTTCAATCACACAGGCACTCAGTTCTGGGCGTTTAAAGATATTGTTAAGAATCAGCAAAACTCCAAGTATAAAGATTGGTACACAATACTAAAATGGGATGATCCGAACACTTCGGAAAATGAATTTGATTATGCAGGTTGGTACGGAGTAAAAGATTTGCCTGAAATCCGCGAAGATGAAAACGGTTTGCTCAAAGAACCTTCGGAACATATTTATGAAATTGTAAAACGCTGGATGGATCCAAACAACGACGGCGATCCCTCTGATGGAATTGACGGCTGGCGCCTCGATGTTGCAGAACAAGTCAATCATAATTTTTGGAAAACTTTCAGAATATGGGTCAAAGATATTAATCCCGATGCATACATTGTCGGCGAAATTTGGTGGGACGATTGGACAAATTATAAAATGATGAATGCATCGCCCTGGCTTAAAGGCGACCAGTTTGACGCTGTAATGAATTACCGTTTTGTAAGAGCATTGAAAAGTTTTATCATCAATAAAAAAGAACAGATTGATGCGCAGGGATTAATCGATTCGTTAAACACACTTTATGTTCAGTATCCTATGGAAAATAATTATGTTATGATGAATCTTCTCGGCAGTCATGATGTTGAGCGCGTTTCATCAATGATGGTAAATCCCGATATCTGGTACGATCACAACGGCAACCCGTCATCCAATAAAGATTTTGATGTTCGCAAACCCAACGATGAAGAAAGATTAAAGCAAAAACTTATAACCGGAATGCAGTTTACATTATTAGGTGCACCACAAATTTATTACGGCGACGAAGCAGGAATGTGGGGCGGCGATGACCCCGATTGCCGTAAACCAATGGTTTGGGCTGATATGAATTATGAAATAGAAACGACTCACCCATTCGGGAAGGAACGTCAACCCGATGAAGTAAAATTCGACATAAATATTTTTAACTGGTATAAAGATTTTGTGAAAATAAGAAATGATAACAAAGTTCTTTCTTACGGCGATGTTCAATTTCAAATAGTTGATAATGAAAAAAGAATCCTATCGTACAAAAGAGAATGGCAAGGAAATTCAATTGTGATGATTGTTAACAATAATTCTTCCAATAGCGAAATTAAATTTGATGCAATTAAGTTTTTAGTTGCGAAAGATAATTGGCAAGATTTATTAACGGGATTGCAGATTAAAAAACAAAGTGAAACAATTTCGTTGATGCCTTACCAGATAATGATATTAAAGTAAATAATAAATTCCCGCTTCTTGCCTCGCTTTCGCGAGAGCAAAGCGGGTTCGCGGGAATGACGGCGGGGAACTGTCATGCCGGACTTGATCCGGCATCCAAAAAATAAAAATTAATGGATTCCGTGCCTTCCGAAGGAATACCTTTGGTAAAGTATAAAATGACAAGTAAATCTTTAACAGCATTACGATTCTCAAAGAAGTTGATTCTTCAAATTATTATAAAACACACATACGTTTGAAAACAAAAAAGGCGATCCTTTTGAGATCGCCTTTTCCGATTAAAACAGTTTTAGTTCTTCTTAACAGTATAAGTTAGTTTAACAGGATCAAATCTAATTGTGTAGTTACCATCGGAAGCAATTGCTATGTTATCCCCGCCTGCATCAAGAGTACCATCCGCTCCACTATCGCCGTAATTGTTATCCCAGCCATCGTTTGCCCTGAATTTAAATTCGCCGGCTACAAAGTCGGCTGTAATTTCCCACATTTTGCGTTGACCGTTATAGAACATATCCTGATCGGAATCCCAGCCGTTGGCAGTGGCTGAACCAATAATTCCCCAATCTTCTGTTTTAGTTAATGATATTGCTAATGTATTTACATCAAATGTAACTATATATGTACCAGCATCAACAGTTAAATTGCTGCCTTTGGCAACAAGAGTACCTGAATAGCTATTACCGGATTTTACTAATGTTCCGCCCCAGTCGTTATCCCAATTTGCAGCAGGAGTAATTTTAAAATCAACCGTTGGATTAGCGCCATCAACAAAACGTATAATACTGGTGTATTGAGAATTAAATCCGTATGAATACAATCTGCCGTTATCAGCGCCGGGAGACCAGCCCTGGTATGCACCGGGGACGTAAATCATAGGATAATTTATAACTGCATCATACGGTTTAAAGACTTTTGATTTTACATCGGAATAAATTGGCGCGATGGATGAAGTTACATTTGCCGCTACCCTGTAATAAACTGTAACATCTGTTCCAATATTATAATTCCATGACAATATCAAAGTATTTATATCGCTAACTTTTGCCGTTCCTGTTAATTTCTGAGTAGTAAAAACAGTTGCTACATTATTCGAGAAATCATTTATCGGCGACATTTCCAACGCATAATTTGTTGATGAAGCAAAACCAAAATCTGCTGCAGACCATGTGAATGTTATCAATCCATCTGCATTTGTGACATCAAAAGCTCCCGTAAAAGATAAGTCAGAATTTGTCGGCTCAGCGGGATCTGAACTAATCGTTGGCTCAGTAATATCTCTTTCGCAAGAGATAAACATGAACCCGAGCATTGCTATAAATAAAGTTAATTTTATTTTTTTCATTTTTGTTTTCCTTAAACTATAATACTTATCGTTTGAGACTTCTGAAAAATGTTCTTTGTCATTTCGATTCCCGCTTAAGCGGGATATACGCCTGAAAAAATCTTTGAGTTTGATCAGATTTCTCAGTCGTTTCACTCCTTCGAAATGACAGCTTAGATTTTTCATATGTTTTCATT
>CAZRMG010000079.1:2849-9650 GCA_964601095.1 uncultured Melioribacteraceae bacterium
GGGATATACTCCTGAAAAAATCTTTGAGTTTGATAAGATCTATCAGTCGTTTCTCGCCTCGCTGATGATGCGAGTCGAAGCGGGTACTCCTTCGAAATGACAGCTTAGATTTTTCATATGTTTTCATTTATTAATAGCCCGGATTTTGTATTAAATTCGGATTAGCATTCAGGTCGTTTGTCGGTATTGGATATAAATCCCTATGTGAACTGGTTTGAATTCCGTTTTTAACTCCGCCTTTCCATTCCCATACATAAGTTCCGTTTGTAAATTGACCGAAACGAATTAAATCTGTTCTTCTGTGTCCTTCCCAATACAACTCACGACCGCGTTCATCCAAAAGGAAATTTAACGTTAAATCGGAGGAAGTAATATTTCCCGAATTGTTACCGTATGCGCGTTGTCTTAAAGCATTGATATAGTTAACTGCCGTTCCCATATCACCGCCGCCGCCTCTAACAACTACTTCGGCATACATTAAATATGCGTCCGCTAAACGGAACATTGGGAAATCAGTGCTAACAAAAGATGCATGTGCATTTGGAGCTGCTCCTCCGTTTACAGTAACGTTTTTAAATTTTGTTACACCAATTCCATGAGTGAATGTACCAACGTTGGTAACTTCCCATTGCCAGCTGGAGTTATCGAAGAAGAACATTCCTCTTTTATCGCTGCCCTGGTATTGAGTTGTTGAAGCAAAATCACTTTCACTGATATTAAATTTGGCAACAAAATCTTTAATTGTTCTTATACCACCCCAGCCGCCGTCAATTCCTGATAACGGAATACCGCCGCCGTTTGAAGCGTGCAAAATAAAAGTCATTCCTCCGTTCCCTTGAGTGTTTTGTCCATCAAAAGCAATCGGGAAAATGATTTCGGGACTTGTATTATTATCTGCAGCAAATATTTGTTGATAATTATTGTCAAGTACATATCCGGCGCCAATTACTTGGTCAATGTAAGTTAGCGCATCGCCATATTTTTCCGTACCGATATATACTTTTGCATTTAGATATAACTTTGCAAGTAAAAACCATGCGGCGCCTCTGTCCGCTCTCGCGTATTCGTTCTGTCTTGCCGGAATAAGATCGGCTTCCATATCTTTAAGTTCACTTTCAATATAGTTAAAGAGCTCTGCTCGAGTAATTCTTTTTGGGAAAAAAGCACCCGGCATATCGGCTTCGGTAACAAAAGGAACATTACCATACATATCAATTGCATGCCAATAAGATAGAGCGCGTAAAAAACGGGCTTCTGCTTTAAACGCTTTCAAATCGCTAAGAAAAGCACCGGAAGCGGATCCCATTTTGTCATTGGCGTTTCTAATAAATTCGTTGCAGATTGAAACTGTATAAAATATTCTTGAGTATATTGCCGCATTAAAAACATCATTCGGCGACCATGTCTGCCAATGGAAATCTTTAATTGTTGCGTCATCCCATGCCATGATTGCTTCATCGGTTGGAAGTTCTTGCAAGTCCCAAAATTGACGGATGTAATTACCAAATCCTTCATCAATACCTTGGATATCAGGATTACCGCCGCCGCCGCCGGTTTGACCGCTTATAGCATAACTTGCATATAATTTTGCAAGCGCCTGTTTATACGCTGCCTGATCCTTAAATACATTGTTCAGTGTATTTACATTCGGATCAATCGGCTCTACATTCAAATCGTTCACACAAGATGAAAATAAGAATGCAGTTATAAATAACACCGGAATAAAAATTTTATATTTTTTCATTTTCATTTTCCTTCCTAAATTTTAGTAATTAAGACTAACCGACAACATTATTGTGCGTGGTCTTGGATAAATATTATTATCAATTCCGTTATCAACTTCAGGATCCAATCCGGTATAATCTGTTATTGTGAATACATTCTGTATAGATAATCCTATGCGCCCACTAACATTATTACCGAACATGGATGCGAAATTGTAACCAAGACTTATATAGTCCATCTTAAAGAATGATGCATTTTCCAAATAAACGCTTGACCAATATTGAGCTGTGGTAAAATCTGTTTTTCTAACATCAGTTAAAATATTTGACAAATATCCGCTCTGATTATAAACTTGTTGATAAAGGGCCCTGTTTGATGCGTTGTTATTGTAAACATAATTACCTATGCTCAATCTGCCGGAAAAGCTTAAATCAAATTCTTTATAATTTATTTTAGATGAGATGCCTACTAAATAATCCGGGTCGGGCGATTTGAGATAATATTTATTTAACTCGTTGCCGGAAACGTTTCCGCCTTTACCGCTTTTGTCAACGTACAATCCTTCAATCGGTTTGCCGTTTGCGTCAAGTACTTGAGCAAACAAGAAGAAAATTCTTGCAGGCATTCCAACAATATATTTTTGGACAGTGTTGCCGACACCACCGGAAATATCGCCTGTATTTACTCCCGTATAAGCCGGATCATCGGACAAAGTTAATTTGGTAATCTCATTTTTATTATAAGTTAAATTAGCTCCTATTTCCCATGAAAAATCTTTTTCCAATATAGGCGTAACATTTAAACCAAGTTCAACACCTCTATTTTCCATAGAGCCGACATTTGTGAGCAAGAAGTTGTTGAAGTTACTTCCAACCGGGATAGGAATACTATTTAATAAATCATCGGAAGTATTTTTGTACACTTCAACAGAACCGGTTACTCTTTTATTCAGTATTGAAAAATCCAACCCTGCATTTAATGAAGTTACGGTTTCCCATTTTAGATTTACATCATAAGCGTCGGGACGAAGAGTAGGATAGAATGTATTTCCAAATTGATAATAAGCGCCGGATGTGCTGCCTGTATAAGTTGGAATATACGGATAGTAGTTTGTTCCTACATCCTGCTGTCCGGTTTTGCCCCAGCTTAAACGAAGTTTAAGTTCATCAACCAATTCCGATTTTCCTATAAAAGATTCCTCGGTTAATTTCCATGCAACTGCAACTGCAGGGAAAAGTCCCCAGCGGTTATCTTCCGAAAATCTTGATGAACCGTCTTCTCTTAATGTTACTGTTAATAAATATCTATCCAATAAAGTATAATTCAATCTACCAAAGAATGAAATCAAGAAATATTCATTTTTATATGGAGTAGTTTTGGCGCCCGGTAATGTTGGGTCAAATGCCCTGTTTGAATTTTCACCTTCATTATAAAAATGTTGATAAGAATATCCACCCGTCAAATCGATTTTATTAAAACTAAACTCGGTTTTATAGTTTGCATACAGATCCAATAAGCTATTTTCCTTTGTATGGGTATATTCTCTTATTTGAGTTTCCGGTTCTCTGTATGACCATGACGCCAATGTGTTTGTAATATCTTTGCCGTCTGTTTTGTAATAATCATAGCCAAGATTTAAGGTTACTTTCAAATCAGGTAAATAAGGAATTTTATAATCGAATTTGCCGCCGAAAATATATCGGTTTGCATCAGAAGTATTATCGCGGTATTCCAAACGAGCAACAGGATTATGTGTTGCAATGTTATTTGGTGCGCCGTTCAACGGGTCGCCCGAACTGATTTCTGTCCATGCTGTATATCCGCCGTATTTTGTGTTTCCATTTTTAATCGGCTGTGTCGGATCAAATTCAACGGCAGAACCTATCGCGTCATTATTTGAAAAATTGTTATCTATCATTGAAGCCGAGGCATTCAAGTCCATTGTTAAATCTCCATCAAATAATGTTGGAGTTAACGCGAGTGAAATGTTTTTCCTATCCAAACTGTTATATTTTAATATTCCCTCTTGATACAAATAATCTAACGAAACACGATATGGAATAGAAGCAATTGAGTGGCTTATACTTACATTGTGCTCGGTCGTGCGTGCTGGTTTGTAAATCTCATCTTGCCAATCTGTATTTGCAGTACCCAACCTGCTAAGGGCAGCCGAAGTTAAATTATGGTTGGCAACTCTATCTGCAATTAGTGCTCTAAATTCGTCGCCGTTAAATACATCCAATAATTCTGCGGGCGTTGAAAGTGAAAAGCTGCCGTTATAGTTTATACTTATCTTACCATCATCCCGAGCCGATACTGAACCTCTTTTTGTTTTTATGATAATTACACCGTTAGAAGCTCTTGAACCGTAAATAGCTGTAGCCGAAGCGTCTTTTAGAATTGTAATGGATTCAATATCATTAGGATTAATTGTTGAAAGCGGATTTGCCATACCTGAGATACTCGCGCTTTCGAGAGGTATGTTATCAATTACAATCAAAGGATCATTACTGCCTTTAATAGATGAACCGCCGCGGATACGTATTTTAGTGTTTGCCCCCGCAGCACCACCGAGTGAATTTGCCACAACGCCCGGCGCTTTACCGATTAGTAATTCTTGGGGAGATGTAATTGTTCCTTTGCTGAAATCTTTAGCAGAAATAGCAGTAACAGAACCTGTAGCGTCGGCTTTTCGAACTTCTCCATATCCGATTCCTACAACTACAACATCGGAAATTTGTTTAACATCAACTTCCAACACAATATTTAAATAAGATTCGTCTACTACTGTAATTTCTTGTTTTAAGAAACCAATATACGATATGACGAGTACAGCTCCTTTTTGTACTCTTATTCTAAATTCTCCATTAATATCCGTAGCGGCACCATTTGAAGTACCTTGTTCAATAACGTTAGCGGCAATTAATGGGGTTCCATCATCTGCATTTGTAACCTTTCCGCTTATAGACAACTCCTGGGCAAAAAGCATAGAGCCGGCTTGCATAATTAAGAACAGCATAACAAGCACAGATTTATTAAATACTGCGCAGTTAAATTGTTCTTTTAATTTCGCGGATGTTATACGATTTCCACTTAGCATTAAACTTAATTGGTTCATTATGCCGCCGCAAGAATTAGCCAAAAAGTTTACTTGTTTTGGTTTGGTCATATTCTCCCTCGTCTTTTATATGATTAAATCAGTTAATTGAAATAACAAAACTTTTTTGTTGTTTGTTCTTCATTAATAAATAATTTATTTACAAATAGTGTTGATAGAATAAAAATTGAATTGTCAGTACCAATAAACTTTTGATGCTTGATAACAGTTGATTGTAGATAAAGAAGCGGTGATTTAAAAATATCAGGATAACGGAAAAAAATATTATTTATATTAGAAATTAAGGTGAGAATAAAAAAATAATTTATAAATATGCCTGTTATTTCAAAATGTAGCGCTAACTGTTGGGTCTTGATTTTTGGGCTGTGAATAATTTGTGGTAGGGAAGTAACCTTGAAAACAGTTTTTGGCTGAATTTCCATTTTACTCGTTACAAAACATTAATATTCTTCACTATTAAAGAATATTGTCTTGCTAAACAAAATCAATGTGCAACTACTTTTACGTCAACAATATAATAAAGCAACTTATTAAAAATCAAATAATAAATGATGTAATTCCATAACGAATTGATGATTCCAATATTGAAGATTTTGGTAGTGTCTCAGTTTCAATTTAACTGTCATGCCCGAATGTTTTTACTTGTCCGACATCTTGTTGGGCGGATCGGGCATCCAATAATAGATTCCCGCTTAAAGCGTGCGGGCTCGTCTCGCTAAAGACGCGCCTGCCTCGCTTTGCGGTCGAGTCAAGGCGGGAGAATGACATGTGTTGTTTAATCAACCTTCAAACTGAGACACTACCAAGATTTTTACATACTTCCACTTAACAATCAAATTCTGTATTTTTTAACAGCAACTTTTCAAGATATAATTTTTCCCGAACAAACATGATAGTTTGGTAATTTTAACTTTATCAAACTCATCATCATATAAAAAATCTATAAATGAATAAACCTAAAGTATGGGCACAAAGCAAGTAACATTAAATGATATCGCAAATAAGCTAAAGCTTTCATTAAATTCTGTTTCCAAAGCTTTACGCGATCACCCGGATATTTCAAAAAAGACAGCCGAATTGGTAAAGAAAACCGCGATGGAGTTAGGTTATTCGCCAAACTATATGGCTAGAAGTCTCGCTTCAAGCAAATCAAATACAATTGGAGTTGTTCTTCCTCAAATTGATCACCATTTCTTCAGTTCAATAATGGATCATATTTATTCCTACATGAATTCGAAGAAGTATTCCGTATATCTAACTATTTCACAGGAGAATGCCGAAACTCAAAAACTGCAAATACAAAATCTTCTTTCGATGAGAGTTGATGGAATTATCATTTCAATTACCCAGGATACAACCGATTTCGAGATTTTTGAAATCGCCAAGAAACGAAAAGTACCGTTGGTATTTATGGACCGCATTCCCAATCTAAGCGAATGCAACACTGTAACAGTTGATGACAAAGGCGGTGCTTATAAGGTTACCGATTATGCGATTAAGCTTGGTTACAAAAACATTGCTCATTTTGCCGGTTACACAAATATTAATATTGGACGGGAAAGAATTATTGGATTTACACAAGCAATGAACGACCACGGAATTGAAATTAATAACGATTGGATTATAGAAGGCGACTTTGGTGAAAAAAGCGGTTACGATTCATTCATGAAATTATATAACGATAAAAATCTTCCCGATTTAATTATTGCAGTAACTTATCCGACAGCCATCGGAATTTATATTGCCGCGAAGGAAGTCGGTATGAAAATTCCCGATGATATCGATATAATTTGTTTCGGTAACTCACATGTGCAGGAATTATTGTCGCCGCCGTTAAGTTGTATAAATCAGCCAACCGAAAAACTTGCGGAAAAGTCGATTGATGTTTTACTTGAAAATATATCCAACGTCGATAGTACCAATTATAGACATATTGTTATAGATACGGAATTGATATT
>CAZRMG010000080.1:0-8943 GCA_964601095.1 uncultured Melioribacteraceae bacterium
TTCAGGAATTAGTAATATTCTTTATTATTGTTCAAACGACTGCAATTTTAGGGTCACTAATTTTCGGATTATTAGCCGACACCTATGGACAAAAAAAATCATTAATCGTATCACTTGTTGTCTGGATATTAACAATTGTCTTTGCTTTTTTTTCAAGTGATAAAACTTCCGGTTCAATTATATATTTAGCAAAGTATTTTAAGACTACCGTTGATGAAATGATGGTTTATTCTTTTTACATTGTCGGTCTGCTTGCCGGTAGTGTAATGGGCGCAACACAATCCACAAGTCGCAGTCTTATGTCCAAACTTACACCATACGATAGGAAGACAGAATTTTTTGGTTTTTATTCTTTCTTCGGAAAAAGTAGCGCCATTCTCGGTCCATTAGTGTTCGGATTTGTAAGTTATTTTACCGGGCAGCAAAGAATTGCAATCCTTACGATTGGGATATTTTTTATTGTTGGACTGGTGGTATTGGGATTTGTAAAAGATGAGAAACAAGCGGAAGCATAGTTTTATTTTGTCTTTTTATATGCCGATTTAAAGAGAAAAAATAAACCGATTGATGAAATACATACCCACAATAAACCCCAAAAAATTTCCGGTATCCCGGTTAAACCAGCGATAATTGTTGCGTCGGAATTTGCAGCAGATTGATCAAAAATATCTTCTTTAATGTCGAAAATAACATACAAACAACTTACTAAACCAAGGACAGCAAGAACATATTTATTAAATGTTTCAGGTGCATATTTCATTGATATCAATAATCCGCACGAAAAAATTATAGCTAAAATCTGTATAGCTGCAGTAGTAATTGAATTAACCGCAAACAAAACAATAATAATAGTGATTACGATAAATGATAAGTTCATATATTTTTTTGAATATGCAGAATGAAACATGAAAGCGCCGAATAGAAAACTACCGAGGTAACCTGCTGAAGCTATTATGAAGGTATTACCGCCTTCTAATTCGCATTTCCCGCTTAAGTCGAATCCGACATCCATTTTTATGACGCTTCCGCCGGTGAGTATTGCGGCAATGGAATGGCTGACTTCATGTAGAAAAACAACGAAAATTTTTATTGGAAAAATTATGATAGTATTCCAAAGTAATAAGCTGACTATTACAATTGACACAAGAATCAATATCTCTATTTTTTTCCGTTTATTTTTCACTATAATTTTTAATACTAAATGATAGTTTAATTACAAAAATAATGAAAATATTGTTGACGATGAGAGAATCTGTTTATAATTTTGTACATATGCGGGTGTAACTCAGTTGGTAGAGTAACAGCTTCCCAAGCTGAAAGTCGCGGGTTCGAATCCCGTCACCCGCTCAAATAAAGTGAATGTACAATTAGTTTTTGATTTATTGTTTATTAGCTTCGAAAGTCGCGGGTTCTGCCAAAGGCATTCCTTCGGAAGAATCACTTCAACTTATTTGCAATTCCGAAAGTGCCATTCACAATTATTTTGTAAAATATTACCAAAATTATTTTAGAATTTATTGAAACTTATTTATAAAAGTTCTATACTTGGTGCGCAAATTTTGAATTTTATTGTTAGGGGGCTTAGCTCAGTTGGTTCAGAGCATCTGCCTTACAAGCAGAGGGTCGTAGGTTCGAATCCTTCAGCCCCCACAAATTAAGCCGTTAAGACGGCTTTTTTTATAATTCTAATTCAATTCGCTGTTGTTAAGCGGATTAGCAGAAATGTTTGTCGGCCAATATTTTGTTAAAATAGTTTGCTTTAATAAAGAACATAAAATTCTTTTTAACGTTTTTTTTAATTTATTATAACAAATACTGGATTAATATTGGCTGTATTTTCAGGTAAATCTCAAATGCAAAATTCCAGTAATTCCCATGAGAGCATTTTCTCTAATGGAGTACTTCCGATTCTTCATCTATCCGAGGCATCCAAATCTATTATCTTTGAATTATATGATTATGCAATTGTTATAACAGATTTGCATTTTAAAATTCATTCATTCAATAAATCTGCTGAAAAATTATTCACAATAAATACAGGTGAGGATTCTGCTAAAAGTTTTAAAAATTATCTTTCACTTTGTGATAAGAAAGTTGAGTATGATTCAATTCTCACATCTTTAGAAAGCAACTTTTTCTGGGAAGATCAGTTAAGTTTTATTTCCTCTGGTAAAAAGAAAATATCAATTTCGATTGCAGCTTATAAAATTAGAATAGAAAAGAAAGAATTGATTTTATTTGCTGCAGGCAAATCAAAATCGGAATTATATAATAGCAACATAATCCATACAGCACATGTTATTTCAACGTTTGTAAATACATTTCCGTTGGGAATGCTTATTTACAACGCCGTCTCTAAAAAAATTAAAGTACTCAATAATCATCTAATTAATGAGTTGGGATATAAAAATATTATTAGCGATGACGACGACAATTTCTTACTTCAGGTTCTGGATAAAGATGAGTATAAAAAATTACTGGCAAAAATCACACAGTTAATAAAAGAAAAAATTAACGGAAATATAGAATGTAAGATAAAATTAAAACGTGCAGACAATTTTATTAGTGAGTATAATTTCCATTTATCGATATTAAAATGGAATGCCAATGGGGATGCCACGCATGTAATTGGTTGTTTTGAAAATTGTCATAATTTATTATTTGATAACGATCCATTTATTCAACAAATCCAAAAAGAAAACGAAGAATCATTTAAATCATTAGTTGATTCTTTACCGGATGCAGTATACTTACTTAAAGGCAGAAAGTTATTGCTTGTAAATAAAGCATGGCTTGACATGTTCGGATATACCGAGAAAGAAGTTTATGACGACAAATTTGATGTTATGCAAATTGTGGCCCCGGCAAGCCGCCCGAAAATATTTGAAAAGTATGAACACAACACTAAAAGAAGTTCATCCAAATCAAATTATGAAATGCAGGGTTTAACAAAGTCGGGAGAGATTGTTGATTTAGATGTCTATGTTAATTGGGCAAAATGGAAAGGCGAGTATGTCTATCATGGTGTGTACAAAAATATTACGGAAAAGAAGTACACTGAAAGATCTTCGCAACTACAGAATAATCTTTTAGAATGTACCGAAAAAGTAACATTCCAATTATTGTCTTCTAAAAATCTTGACACGGCTGTCAATTCGGCATTAGAAATAATTGGAAGTACAATTGGAGTAAGCCGTATTTACATTTGTGAGAACTTTAACAGAGATATTACAAATGAGCATCTGATGAGAATTAGATATGAATGGGTAAATAACAAAATCCCCCAAAAAATGGCCAACCCGATATATCATGAACTAAGCTACAAGAAACTTCCTGGATGGTATAGTCAATTAAGTTCCGATGCCGTAATAAATAGTGCAGTTAAAGATTTACCTTATTTGATAAAAGATATTTTTGAACCTGAAAAGACATTATCGTTATTGATAGTTCCAATTATAATAAACGACAAGTTTTGGGGTATTATTGGTTTCGATGAATGCAAATATGAAAGAGAATGGGAAGAAGCAGAAATCGCACTATTAAGAACAATAGGTAACTCCTTTGGGAATGCATTATTACGTGTAATAACTGAAAATGCACTTATAGAAAGTGAAGAGCGATATCGGTTTCTGTTTGACAAATCGGCTGACTTAATTATCATCCTAAATACAAGAAACATAATTGTTAATATTAATAAAACTGTTGATTCTGAGATCGGGTGGAAGCACGACGATCTTGTTGGTAAAAATATTTTAACTTCAGGTATACTTACAACTGCTACTAAAAATATTCTAATACAGCAAATTGCGGAAAATAAAACAGGTTCAATTCTTGAAATAGAGTTAATAAAAAGCGATGGCTCTATCGTACCGTTTGAACTAAATACAATCCCAATTATAAAAAATGGAATTTTAGTTAATCTTCAAATGGTGTTAAGAAACATTAAAGAAAGAAAAGAAAACGAACGCGAACTTAAAGAAAGTGAACAAAAGTATCGAAATATTTTTGAGAATATACAGGATATCTTTTTCCAAACTGATTTACACGGCGAAATAATTACAATTAGTCCTTCCATAGAAAGATATTCCGGTTATAAGCCGGAAGAACTAATCGGCAAAAAAGTTATATCATTTTATGCGACTCCCAAAGACAGAACCAAATTACTAAAAGCGATGCAGGAAAAAGATGAAATTACGGATTTCATTATTAAGTTAAGACATAAACAAGGTAAAACGGTTTTTGTATCTGTTAATTCCCATATTATGAAAAATAAATATGGTGAAATTATAGGAATGGAAGGATCGTTAAGAGACGTTACTGAAAGAGAATTAGCATACGAAGAAATCAGAAAACTTTCACGCGCCGTTGAACAAAGTGCGAGTACGGTAACTATAACCGACACACAAGGCAGAATAATTTATGTTAATTCTAAATTTACCGAATCAACAGGTTATTTAGCTTCGGAGGTAATTGGAAAAAATCCAAATGTTCTTAAATCCGGCGAGATGAGCTACGACCAATATAAACTTTTATGGGATACAATTTCTATTGGCAAAGAATGGAAGGGTGAATTTCATAACAAGAAAAAAAACGGCGAGTTTTTTTGGGAGGCGGCTGCAATTTCACCAATAAAAAATGAAGACGGTGAAATCACTCATTATTTGGCGGTTAAAGAAGATATTACGGAAAAGAAAAATCAAGAGAAAAAACTTCTAAAATTTCAGAAACTGTTAAAAGGTGTTTCCGAATCTGTTCAACATCTTATTAGTGAAAAGGATTTTCAAATTGCGATTCAAAACGCACTCAAAGCACTTGGTAAGGGGTCGGGAGCCGATCGTGTTTATATTTTTGAAAACTATACAACAATTAACCGAAACGATTCGTTTATGAATCTTAAATATGACTGGCATAACGAAGAAACTATAACCGCTCTTGATAACGAATTTATGAATAACTTTAGTACAGGAAACAGCCAGGTTGCGCTTCAACAAAGTATAACAGGCCATAAATCTTTTAATGCTGTTTTTAATCAGCTTTCAGAATCGGATCAAACAATTCTGCGAAATTATGGAACGCTATCCTTACTAATTGTGCCAATTTATGTCGATAAACAATTTTGGGGATTTATTGGTTTTGATAATTGTCATGGTGAAGAGCCGTGGAGTGAAAGCGAAGAATCTATTTTAGTTGCCGCTGCAGCAACGATTGGAAGGGCAATTGAACGTGAAAGAACAAATAAAGAATTAATTCGTGCGAAGGAAGAAGCGGAAAAGGCCGAACGATTGAAATCTGAATTTCTTGCACAAATATCACATGAAATAAGATCGCCTTTAAATGTACTTCTTAATTATTCTCAACTGTTGAGAGAAATGGTAGGAGATAAAATCGATCCGGAGATATTTCATGGATTTGACGGAATGGAAAATGCAGGGAATAGAATTATTCGCACAATCGACCTTTTGTTAAATATATCGGAACTTCAAACAGGATCGTATTCTTTCAGATCCAAATCGCTCGATATTTATTCCGATATAATATTCCCACTTTTCCAGGAATATAAAAAGATGGCTCGTGGAAAGAATATTATTTTCAATATTATTAGGCATACGGATAATACAACAATTTCAGGCGATGAATACAGCGTTATGCAGATATTTGCTAACCTTATCGATAATGCAATTAAATACACCAACGAAGGGAAGATAGAAATATTTATCGACCGTAATTTTAATAACAAATTATTTGTTAAAATATCCGATAGCGGGATAGGAATCTCCGAACATTATCTGCCTCAAATGTATTCTCCGTTTTCACAGGAAGAACAAGGTTATACAAGAAGTTATGAAGGAAATGGACTTGGTTTGGCCCTTGTAAAAAAATATTGCGATTTGAACAATGCCGATATTTTTGTAGATAGCGTAAAAGGGAAAGGCACTACTTTTACCGTTATTTTTAATCTATAATTCTTCAACTTTCCAGAAATTATTTTTACTATCCATTAATTGAATAAAACAAAAAATAGTTACAAGAATAAATTTCTAAAAAAAATGTATTTTGAATCAGAATATTCCGGGGAGATATGAAATACGTTTTATTTATACTTTTTATTTATTCTTCAATCGAGGCGCAAGACGGAATAATTAAAACTTATTATGCCGATGGAACTCCGCGGACTGAAATATCGTACGTTAATAATGTACTTGATGGCGCAGCATTACAATTTTATCCTAATGGAAATCTCCACATTGAAAAATATTTTAGCAATGGAATACTTACACGAATCGTAAGAGAATATTATGAATCCGGTTTACTGAAAAATGAATACAGCGTGAAGAACGGCATAAAAGACGGCAACCAAAAATCATATTATGAAAACGGGGCATTAAAAGAGATATCTTTATTTACAAATGGAAGTAGAGAGCAAAATAATACTTTTGACTTTGATCCTTATTACAAAGCTTTGCCTGAAGATTATCTTGCGGGGAACAGGCAACAAGAACTATTAAATAAAAAACGGCAGGAATTGATCTGTGATGTTGATATCTGTCCCGTTCCCCTCGGCGGACTTATAGCAATAAAAGAAAATTTAATTTATCCCGAACATGCCTTACTTTACGGACTTGAGGGCAAAGTAACGCTTATTGCAAAAGTTGATACCAAAGGCGATGTAATAAACACAGATGTAATAATTCATCTTGGACTTGGCTGCGACGAAGCGGCTCAATATGCTGTAAAGAAAACAAAATTTATACCTGGTCAAAAAGACGGTAAAATCGTTGAAGCAAATGTTACAATCAATGTAGAATTTAAAATTGTTGACCAATCTTTGGTTAAATATAATAAGAGCGAACTTGCATCAAAATTATCAAATGATAATAAATGGAATAAAGCTGTTGATATTTCCGAAACATCTGAACAACCGGAAAGCTCAAAAAATGAAAACAGCCAGGAAACCGGCGGTGTCGATAATTATTACAAAAATATTGTTAGACAAATACCTGAGATTAGATGCGAAGATGCAGATGTATGTCCTTATCCTGAAGCCGGCATTAAAAGTATTGCAAAATATGTTGCTGTTCCTTTTATCGCAAAAAGATTGAAGTTAAAAGGTGAAATTGAAATTGAAGCATTAATTGATAAATACGGTATTGTTAAAGAAACAAAAGTGATTAAAGGAATTGGGTACGGATGTGACGAGGCAGTTGGTTCCGCGCTGATGAGAACCAATTTTACACCGGCTAAAAAAGATGGTAAAGAAATTGATTCTAAGGTGAAAGTATTTTTCCCATTTAACTACGAATTATAATTTATTGTTTTTACAATATTCAAGATTTCCGATTCAAGATTTTTGCCCCTATTTTTTCCATACCAAAGATGCAGCTCTTGCAGAAATTGTTCTTTCGGTTTGCCCTCGGCTTTGGCTTTATCTACTAATTGTTGCGCTTCATAGGGACGCGGTCCCCACGTAAACAATTCATTTCCGTCATTATTGAAAGCTACTAATTTAGGTATGGATTTATTTCCATCGGTCAAATATAAATCCATGATATCAAGATTTTCATCACGCAGCAAAATTCTTAATTCGATGTTTGTATTGCACTCGGCAATTTTTGCTAAGTACGGAATATTTTGAGAAGAATCGCCGCACCAATCTTCACTTAGAACCATCCATATTTGCGGAATTTCAACATCTCTTATAATGTTATTTAACTCTTCATTAACACTATAAGTTTTGCTGATTCTCGAACTTCGCTGATAATTCAACTTTCGCTTTTCGTGTTTATCCAACTGCTCGGCATCTAAAGTTGAAATGTCTGTATAATCAATCTTTTCTTTCAATATATCAAGATATTGATTGTAAGTTAAACCGGTGTGTGGTCTTTTATCTAAGAAAAATTGCTTTGCCATATTTTTCCAAAAATTTATAGTGTGATGCGTAAAAATAAAAAAGGATTCGTGTATATAATAATGTATAGTATGTTTTTAATAATGAACAAACAAATAAGAATACTGTTCGAAACCACTCGTTTATGTACTTTTCCAATGGCATACAAGTTGGTTCTAATTAGTGAACCAAAAATTGAGGTGTATCATGAAACGATTAATATTAACGGCACTATTTATTTTATGCATAGGAACAATGGGATTGACAGCCAAACCGGCAAATGTAAATGTATCATTCGGATTCTTTTATTCATCGCTTAGTCCTTATGGTAATTGGATTGAAGTTGATATAGATGTTTATGCATGGAAGCCGAATCGCATTGATAGAGATTGGAGGCCTTACGCTGACGGTAGATGGGCGTGGACAAGTAACGGCTGGTATTGGGATTCATATGAACCATTTGGATGGGCTACTTACCACTATGGTCGATGGTATTTTGATGATTACTACGGTTGGATTTGGATACCCGATTACGAATGGGCGCCTGCCTGGGTTGAATGGAGATACGATGAAGATTATATCGGTTGGGCTCCGCTTCCACCTTACGCCCAATTCAGAATTAATTTTGGTATACATTTTTCAGTTTCATGGCGCTCAAATTATACATATTGGAGTTTTGTACCGTACCGCAGATTTTGCGATCACAGAATGAATATTTATATAATCGATAATTTAAGAAGTTACGCAATATTCGAACGGACAAAATATAGAACTAATTATTTCATGGATAGGAATAGAATAGTTAACGGTGGTATCGACCGTGCATTTGTTGAAAGAAAAGCTGGCTACAGAATTGCTCAGAGAGATATCAATGAAGTAAATGATTTTAACTCGTACGAAAGAACTAGGAATTCAAGAGGGGAAAAAATTATTTCTTACAGACCTTCGGATAGAGATTTAAACAATGGAAGAAATATTGAAAGATATGATTTCAAAAAAGGTGAAAGAAGAACTTCTCTTGAAAAGAAAACTAGTGATGAATTAATAAACATTATTCT
>CAZRMG010000080.1:8953-9553 GCA_964601095.1 uncultured Melioribacteraceae bacterium
CGGAATCTGTTAATAATGACAATCGTGAAATCAGTCGCGAAAGAGTAATATCAAGACCCGAACGAATAGAAAAAGAAAACACAACTACAAATGAGAATCGAAACAGTCGAACAGAAATTAAAAGAGAATCTCGAAGTAGTAATTCAAATGATAATACTTCTATTAGAAAAGAAAGTGAATCAAGAAGTAAGGAAACAAGTATTAGCCGTGAGAGAACCAGAGAAAATAACAGTCCGCGAATTCAAGAAAAAAGAACTGAAAGAAGCAATAAATCTGAAGGTAGAAACGTTCAAAGAAGGCGATAAAGATGTTATCAGGATATCAAAAAAAATCCCGATTTGATCGGGATTTTTTTTTAGAATAAAACAAATTTATCTTGCCTTAACTTTTTTCTCTTTAACTAATTTAGCAAGTACGGATGTACCGTTTTTAGATATTGTTCTTAAAGCACTGGCCGAAACTTTAACAGTCACAAATTTATTGAGTTCTTTAACCCAGATTCTTTTTTTCTGAAGATTGGGTAAAAATCTTCTTTTGCTCTTATTGTTCGCATGCGAAATGCTGTGACCGCTCACCGGACCTATACCTGAAACCTGACAT
>CAZRMG010000081.1:0-9522 GCA_964601095.1 uncultured Melioribacteraceae bacterium
TGGCGCCGTTTATGATGGAGAATATTCCACCTGTTGCAAGAGTGTTGGTAATATTTTGTGCATATAATAAATTAGTAAAAAGTAGAAATGAAAAAACGAAAACCGGAAGTATTCTGTTGAATCTCCTGATCATTTTATCTCCTATTTATTTCTTTGTTTATAATTTTAGTAAGATTATGATATTTAAATAACACTACCTTTTAAGCAGTATGAATAAACTCTCGCATATAGAATTATTCCATTCTATCAAAAGATGCATACTACTAGTACAAAGTAGTTTTCGTATTGATGAAGATGACGACGCACTTAAGATGAATGTGTATTTTCAAACCTCAGAATGACAGACAAGAAAGTCTTATTGAATAAAACAACACTCAAGTTGAAGCTTTTTAATCTATTCATATTAATACGTCACAATTTCGATTTGACAGCACAAGAGTTGATTGAAAATTATGGAATAATGCCCATAATTCAAAAATGAATTTCTATTCAAATATTCAACGTGATTTGCTACACATTTTAATTTTTCGAATTAATTAAAATAATTTGACAACAGGGCTTGTATTAATATAGTTGAACCATGAATACAAAACTTATTTCAGCAACAAACCTTAAAAAAATGATTCTTCTTCCGCGTAAGTATTTTCTGTTTCCATAACTCTAACTTTGAGAGCTTTAATATTCGAAGGAAGTTTCGCAGATTTGATTTTATCGAGAAGATAAAAGCATATATTTTCTGCTGTTGTTTGAAAGTTTACAACAACCATTCGTGAATTTAATTTAGAGAGCGCATCTATCAATTCTTTATCTTCATTCCAAACAATAAATGAATGATCGAGTTCTTCAAAGATTGGTTCTGTTATTTTTTTTAATTCATAGTAATCCAGTACCATCCCGTTTTCGTCGGGTTCACCAGTAACTTCAATCATACATTTATAAGAATGCCCATGCAGGTTTTTGCATTTGCCTTCGTGGAAAGGAAGACGGTGACCCATCTCCCAAGTAAATTCTTTAGCTATTTTCATTAAACACCTTTTGTTGCCGGATGCCAAATAATTTTGTGCATCTGTAATTGATATCTTACTTTTAATTTATCTTCCAAAATCCAATTGACTAATGTTACCGGTTCAAGTTCGCCGAATACAACAGAGAATAGAATTCCGCATTTGTTTGTCAGATCATATTTTGCGATAATTTCTTTCGCCCAATCATAATCTTCTCGCGAACCGATTACAAATTTAATTTCATCATTTTGTTTTATGAATTCTATATTATCGTAAAGATTTTTCTTCATCATTTTGCTGGATGGGCATTTCAAATCCATAATTATCATAACTCGTTTATCAATATCTTTAATCGGCAGACTTCCGCCGGTTTCGAGCATAACTTCAAAACCCTCATCACATAAACGCGTCATCAAATTCCAGCACTCCTTTTGAAAGAGGGGTTCGCCGCCCGTAATTTCAACAAGTTTACACTCATATTTTTTTACTTCGGCAACAATCTCATCAATAGATTTATCCGAACCTTCATAAAAAGCATACTCAGTATCGCAATACGAACATCGGAGATTGCAATATGTCAACCGGACAAATACGCACGGCAACCCGGCTTTGGAACTCTCACCTTGTATAGAATAATAGATTTCGTTGATTTTAAGCATAAAATCCGCTTTTTAAATTGGGTGTAAAAATAAGAATATCCGTACTGATATTAAACATTATAAAAATCCGCCTCAAAGTTTGATTTGAAACCATTTTCAGGATATATTTACGCACGTTTTTAAACAAATTTAGGATAATTTTAATGGCTCATCACAAATCGGCGCAAAAAAGAATTCGTTCGAACAAGAAAAAAGAAATTAGAAACAAAACTGCTTTATCGAAAACAAAGACATTGGTTAAAAAGGTACTTGTTACGGATGACAAAGCTCAAGCTGATATTTTATTGAAGGAAGCGGTTTCAACATTGGATAAGCAAACAGCAAAAGGCAGAATACATAAAAACACAGCTGCCAGAAAAAAATCCGCTTTAACAAAACATGTTAATAAATTAGCTGCCGCAAAATAGATTTAATTTTATGAACCCTGAAGATCAAGAGAGATCTTTAGGGTTTTAAATCTTCAACAGCTTCACTTCCTTCCGGTTCGGGAAGAAAAAACTTCACTTTATAAATTTCCGCTTTCGAGTTTTCAGGTTTAATAATTTTCTTTTTGATTAGAACAGAATGTTCTATTGAAATATTATCACCGATGTTCGAACCGAAAATATATGAAGCTCCTTTTATAGATACTCTTTTACCGATATTAACCGGCGTTTCATCATTTCCAATTATCCGTGAGTTTGATTCAATTGCACAATCGTTACCAATATTCACATTTCCTTTAATAGTACAGTACCTGTGAATTTTTGTATTGTCGCCAATACTTATCGTCTGTCCGTAAAAACACGACAACAGAGAATTTTCACCGACAATAATATTTTTTGCGAAGTTCACACAACCGCATATCCGCGCGTTCTTTTCAACTTTCAAATTATAATTTAACTCAACTCCCTTACCCACATAAGCGCCTTTGCCTATTTTAATATCCAGCGGCAAACCTTGTTTATCCATATTCAAAATTTTATCAACAATATTTTCATCAATAAAGAAATCGTTAGGATCATCAATCGTAATAATATCTTTTATTTTATCATAAATATTTTTTCGCGCAATGGATTCCATTTCGAGCAAAACGGATTTTGTGTTGAAGCCCATAACAACATATTGATCTTTCGGACTAACTGCCGAAATTTTATAATTCAATTTATTGAACAGCGAAATCAAATCTGTCAAATAAATTTCATTCTGAACATTGTTGCTCTCTATTTTCTTTATTTCCTCAACAAGTGGTCTAAATCTAAAAGCAAAAACGCCGGAGTTGTATTCGCGGTTTTCAAACAATTCCTTTTTGGAATATGAAAATTCCTTTTTACCATGTTTTATTTTATAAGAACTTTTATCACCGAGATTTCGAATATCCTTATACTCTATAATTTCTAAAACATTACCGTTCAATTTACCTGAACTTTTTCCATGAGAATCTTCCGCTTTCGCGCGAACGATTCTTCCGTAATGATTATCAGCGATATCACCTTCGTAAAGCCCCGTTAAAACCATCATATCCG
The DNA here is from genome assembly GCA_964601095.1 of uncultured Melioribacteraceae bacterium. Lineage (GTDB taxonomy): Bacteria > Bacteroidota > Ignavibacteria > Ignavibacteriales > Melioribacteraceae > JAEWUC01. The sequence goes on from CAZRMG010000081.1 coordinate 3,169, forward strand.
ATGCGGAATTTTCAAATTTATCCTTAAACATTTTTACGGTAGCGGAATCAATAAGTCCCATATCACCGGGAAAAACATAAACAGTACCTTCGTATTTATTAAAATCAATTTTATCCAAAGCAACTTGCACCGCATGACCTGTACCGTTCTGCTCTTTTTGATATGCATATAAAAGAGATTTTCGTTTGCCGACTGTTTTTACTACTTCTTCGGCTTTTATTCCAACGACAATAAGTAAGTTCACATTACCTAAAGAATTAACACATGCATTATAAACTCTTTCAACCGTTGGCACTTCCCAAATTTTATGCAGCATTTTGGAAGTGTCGGATTTTATTCTTTTACCGTGTCCCGCTGCAAGTATTATAACTGTTTCTTTCTTTGAGTAATCAAATTGGGCGGAGTATTCTTTTATTAAAACATCAATTTCGTTTACCGTCATTATTCCCTCTTTGTGGATTTGTATCACTATTACAAAGTTAAGAATTATTGCTGATAATTAAATCGATGTAAATGTCTTCTACAAACTGGCTTTAATTTGAAGCTGTTTTTTAGTTAATTAGCATCACAATTTTATCATACAAACAACATAGGGTTAAACATGAAAAGGATTCTTTCGATACTATCTATAGTATTTCTTTTTTATAGCACAAGTAATTACGGCCAAGCTAATGGATTCGGGCTTGGCTTCATGATTGGCGAGCCGACAGGATTAAGCGCAAAATATTGGCTTGATAACGACAACGCACTCGCATTCGGGATGGCTTATTCGTTTGTTAGATCAAACAGCGCCGTTTCCATGCATGCAGATTATTTATATCACGCTTTCGATATAATAAAATCTAATTATAGAATTCCTTTATACTACGGATTCGGTGCAAGGTTAAGATTTGTTAATGATGCCGATAATTCGCTCGGTGCGCGCGGAGTAATAGGAGTTGCATGGCTGAGTGACAATGCACCGTTCGATGTTTTTGTTGAAGTTGTTCCGGTATTTAATTTATTCCCATCTACAGCTCTAAATTTGGATGCTGCTATTGGGGCAAGATATTATTTAAAATAGAAGACAAACAAATGTTAGAAACGAAAGAATTAGTTTCTTTTTTTGATACACCGGAAAGGGAGAACTACGAAAAAGTTAATTCTGATTACAATTCAATTTCCAGTGAAGAAAGTATTTCTCAAATTATGGAAGGTTTTCCCGACCTTGCATTAATTTTAAACAAGTACCGCCAGATTGTATTTTGGAATAACAAAGCCCTCGAAATTTTCAAGACAAAAGATGGAAAAGATATTTTAGGTAAAAGATTCGGTGAAGCTTTTAATTGTATTCATCATAATGAAATGCCGGCAGGCTGCGGTACATCACGTTTTTGCAGCGAATGCGGTGCTGCAAAAGCGCTTAGAAAATCACGAGAACAAGGTTTACAATCTGAAGAGGAATGCCGTATAACTTCAGTTATTGATAATAAAGAAACTTCTTTTGAATTTAGCATCCGTTCAACCCCATTCACTTTTAAAGATAAATCTTATCAAATTTTTGCTTTAAAAGATATTTCAGACGAAAAACGCAGGTTAGCCCTTGAAAAAATTTTCTTTCATGATGTTCTAAATACTGCCGGTGCGGTAAACGGACTAGTATCATTGCTGCCTATGGTAAGTAACGATTCTGAAAAAGAAGAAATCATGAGTGCCTTAACGAATTCTTCGCAGCAATTATTAAATGAAATTGTTACTCAGCGTGAATTACGCAATGCCGAAGATGGAAATCTATCTGTTACTTTTGAAAAAATTGCGATAAACGAAATTTTAGCTCGTTCAAAAAAACTTTATGCAAATCATGACTTGGCAAAAAATAAGACTTTAAAAGTTGATTTAAGTAATGATAATTTTGAAATATCTACAGATATTTCACTGCTCGTACGTTCAATAAGCAACCTCGTTAAAAATGCACTTGAGGCAACATCGGAAAATGGAACGGTAAAACTTTACACGGAAATTTTAGATGATTTTGTTTCATTCAAAGTAGCTAATGATACAATTATGCCGGAAAGTATTAAACTACAGGTATTTCAAAGATCATTCAGTACAAAATCTCATGCAGGCAGAGGCATCGGCTTATATAGTGTTAAACTAATTGTTGAGCAGTATTTGCATGGGCATGTCTTTTTTGTTTCAGATGAACGAAACAAAACTGTTTTCACTATTATGATTCCTAAATCACCCCAACAACTAAACTAATTACTTTGTGTTGTATAATTTCCACCAGGGTGTGCCGGGTGATTCGTGATGTTCGAAATGATAACCGAAAAAGTAGCATGACAACATAGCCCACAAATGATTCTTTTTTTGAGTACGCGCTTTATGCGGTTCCATAGTATGAGTGTGCGGTTTACGGTGCGGTAAATATGTCCCGAAGAAAAATAATTGAAGCGAACTTATAAACGCGGGTATCACCCAAAAGAACCACAATGATTTTTCCGGTATCCATATTTTCAGAATATTAAAAGCCGCCGCCATAATTATTAATTGGGTAATTGTAGCATAGCGAAACATAAAAGAAGCCCACCAAACAAAAAAGTTTTGAGATTTGATATTGAAATCCGGGTCGGTCTCGCTGCCGGGATTTTTATGATGTTTAAAATGATTTTTTATCAATCTATTGTAAGACATTCCCGCGTAAAGAAATGATGTGATTGTACCTATCATTCTATTCACACCTTTTTTACGCATCACAGTTCCGTGCATTGCGTCGTGCGCCGTTATAAATAATCCTGTGTAAATATATGATTGGAATAATACATGTAAATAAAATACAGGGTTTGTAAAATCAACGACGCCAAAGTTTAAAACGTAAAACAAATGTGCAAACCATATAACCATTATAGTTAGCGCTATTAAAAGTCCCATATCGTTCCCTATCCGAAAACTAATACAACTGTAAAAAATACTGCTTGAATAAATAAATAGTGTTGAGGAATTTTTGTTTCAAAACTGATTTTTAATTTCACAAAAACGAACGCCGCAAAAAACGAAATCATGAACCACGCCGCGTAATTTTGTAAAGGCACAGAATTACCTGCCCATATCCAATAATTATATTTAATTGCTACAGGTTCAAGAATGTAATCGAATGCTACCGCTATTGCCGCTGCAATAATGGGAATAAACTTACTATTCTTTGCTAAAACTTTGGCGACACCAATTGTGCCAAGAACAATAAGCACCCAATTAATTCCAATTATTAACGGCACATCTAATATTTTAAATCCGAGAGTATCACCGTAAATATATTTGCCAAAAATTAATCCGGTTTTAACGCCTGCAACTTCTATAAAAAAAGTAACAACATAGAATACAATAAGCCATAAAAATAATGCTGTTTGTTTTTCTTTCAATAAAGAGATAATCACAACTGTGCTTGTTATGAAAAGCGTCAAAGGTGTCAGTGAAAGCATAAGATTTCTAGTCGCGGGAATTATGTGTCCTACAATTCCAACTGCAAAAATGACATACAAGAAATATTTTATGTATTTGTTCAAATCTTTCTTCCCTTCCATTCAACACTTCGTCGTTTGGAAACAACAATAGAATTAATTCCAACAACAAAAACCATTATCATCTGTAGCGGATGCAAAACTAAATTTAATAGAACATTTTGACCGCTCATAATAGAAACAAATATTCTTTGAAGAATTATCAACAAAACAATTAGCAAGTATTTATAATTCCAAAACACCAAGATAAATGGTAACATAAATGAAAATTGAAAGAACACTAGCATTATGATAAATATAATTATGGGGATATTAAACCCGGTAAAAAAATTCTTCGAAAAACCTTTTAGCGAATCAGCAAACGAATCATACATTTTACAAAATATTCCATTACCGCCAAGTGCAGTAATGATTTTATTCCCGTTGCGTTTAAGTATGCGTGCAATTTCCATGTCCTCAACAATCTCATTTCTTACGGATTCGTGTCCACCAAAAGATTCGTAAACATTTTTATCAATCATTATAAACTGTCCATTAGCAGCGACAAACGAATTATTCCTTGAAGAATAAACTTTTTTAAGCGGAAGAAACATCAATAAAACCCAGTTCATCAAAGGAACAATTATTTGAGTACCGATATTATTTATTAGCTGTGTCGAGAAAACAGAAAGCATTTTAACATTTTTTGATTCATAAATATTTAAAGCATTGCTTAATGCATTCTCACCCAAACGCACATCGGCATCAATAAACAATAGAATATCGCCGCAAGCATTTTTTGACAATTGAGAACAAGCCCAATTCTTCCCTAACCAATCTGGCGGCAGAGGTTCACCTTTTATCAATTTTATACGCGAATCTTTTTTCAAGTATTCTTCAACAATTATTCGAGTTGAATCTTCCGAATTATCATCTAAAACTATTATCTCAATATTGTAATATGATTGACCAATCACCGAATCAAGGCATGAGTTTATGTTTTTCTCTTCGTTCCGCGCGGGGATTAAAACAGATACTTTTTTATTCGAAGCATTTTTTTCATAAATATTTCGTATCCGCGGAGCTGTGAATAAATTATACGCAACAACAATAAATACTATAATGTTTGCAATCAACAATGTGAGGAATAAGAAGTCCGTCATTACTTAACCTTAAATAAATCGCGGGTAAAAGTTTTATTGAAAGATGCGTCGGAAAGTTTTTGAATATTATCCGCGAATTCAATTTCATAATCATCGAAGTTTTTCAATACATCATTGCCTGACAATAAATTTCCAAACCTTACAAGAATAGCGGGATTTTTTTCATTGTAATATTGGATTTTAAAACCCGCGGGAAGAATGTAAAAATCATTTTCGATCCCGTTAATAAAAAACTTTAATCCTTTTTTTAGCAATAAAGGTTTTTTCTCGAACGGTTCAATTTCACCTTGCGGATAAAGCACAACATAATTTGACGAATCCTCAATTACTGCTTTTGTGTAGACTGATGTTTCAATAATACTTTTTGAGTTTTGGGGATTGATGGAATATGTTCCGAGCTTTTTGAAAAACCAATACTTCTTTAATTGTTCTTCGAGCATCATTAAATGGATTTTACGATTTATGTATTTCGAAAAAGCATACTCGGCAAAAAATCCGTCCCACCAGCTTATATGATTCGGTGTAATTATCAATCCGGCATTTGCAGGTATTTCAGGAAATTCATTAACAATAAAAAAATTACTGAAATGTTTTTTTAGCAGACGATTCATGTATGGAATAAAAATCATCCGTGCAAGTTTGCTGTGTTCGGCTTTAATCATTTTTCATATCTCGTCACTAAGTCAGCAGTAATTTTTCCCGAAAGTAAAACAAGCGGAATACCGCCGCCGGGATGAGCGCTGCCCCCGCAAAAATACAAACCTTTATATTTTGCCGAGCGGTTTCTTTCCCTCATAAATGCCGCGTATTTATTATTCGATGAAATTCCGTAAATACTTCCGCGCGTACTCAATGTACTTTCTTCGATACCTTCCGGCGTTAGAATTGTTTCCGACACTATTTTATTTGTGATGTCAATCTTTAAAACTGATTTAATTTTTTGAATAATAATTTTTCGCATGCGCATTTTTTCTGAGTTCCAGTCTTGTTCGTAATTTGCAGGCGCGTTTATCATAACAAACCAATTCTCGCTATCGTCCGGTGCATCGTCTTTGTTAAACTTCGAAGAAATGTAGATGTATATTGTCGGGTCATCATTGCACTTTTTATTGTCAAATAAATCTTGAAATTCATCTTCATAGTTATCCGAGAATAAAATGTTATGAACATCAAGTTCACTATGTTCGCCTTTAATTCCCCAGTAAAACACCATAGCCGAAGATGACGGTTCGAGCTGTTTACGCTTTAAATCTCCTACGTTTTTGATGTCTATTAATTTTTCATAAGTATAATTAACATCCGAGTTGGAAATAATAATATCATAATTTCGTAATTCAATCTTGTCTTCACGGTCAACTTGCAGACCGGTGATTTTGCCGGAAGTATAATTTATTTTTTCAACTTTGGAATTGAAAAAAAACTTAACACCCTTTTTCCGAGCAAGTTCATAAACCGCATTAGAAATTGAATACATCCCTTTTTTTGAAATGAATGCGCCCATATTGTATTCAACATGCTGAATAATATTTAAAGTAGCCGGCGCTTTGTACGGACTCGATCCGTTGTAAGTTGCATACCTATCAAAAAGCTGGATTGTTTTTTCATCCTTAAAAAAGCTTTTATTTGCTTCGTGCATCGTTCGGAAGGAATCGATTTTGTGTATTTGCAACAATGTTTTAAAAGCTCGTATGCTGAAAATATTTTTTACATCCGAT
>CAZRMG010000082.1:0-9456 GCA_964601095.1 uncultured Melioribacteraceae bacterium
ATTTTTGAGTTCAAAATCGGTACCGGTAAATTGTTAGTTTGCACTTCGCCATTAAATAAAATTGAAACACCCGAAGCGAAGCAGCTTTACCACTCAATTTTAAATTACATTAACAGCGAAGAATTTAATCCGACTTACAAATTTGATTCACATTTATTGACAGATATATTCGGATTAAATAAAATAGATTAGAGTATTTAATATAAATTCGTTGCAAGTATATGCTTTTATCTTGAAATATGATAAAACTGATTTAGTATAATATTTTAATAGAGTTGTTAATAATGGCAGCAGGATTTATTCTTATCATCATTTCATTATCCGGTTTTATTGTTTGGATAATTGGAATGAAAAAGTTATTTGTCGGGAAAAAATTAAAAGCTAAAAAAGAGATTATCGATGAATCTTATGTGGAATCTTATTCTGATATAACGAGATTTTCCAAAACTTTTATTAAGAATAAAGGAATTAGATATTCTGTTGAACATAAAGAAGGTATGACATACACTGAAATTGAAAACGGTATTAAAAAGCGAGATCCCGGCACAATTACTTTTTTACAGATATTCATCGGCTTTTATTTTTTTATAATCGGACTGATATCGTCAATCGGTAGTTTTACGGTTTCATCCGGAAATAGCGACGGCTGGTTCATGATTGGCTTTTGTATTTTTTTCACGTCGATATTTTTATATATAATAATATCTCAAAAAATTAATATAAATAAGAAGACGTTTGATAAATGAAATAGAACCGGTTTTTTATCTTAACATAAACAGAAATATGATTAACAAAATAAAGGCCAGCTATGAAAATTAATAATCCAATCCTACCGGGATTCAACCCCGACCCGTCAATACTTAGAGTTAATGATGATTATTATATTGCAACCTCTACATTCGAATGGTTTCCGGGAGTACAAATTCATCATTCCAAAGATTTAATTCACTGGAAACTTATAACACATCCTTTAAATAGAACCTCCCAATTAAATATGGCGGGTAATCCTAATTCCTGCGGTATTTGGGCTCCGTGTTTGAGTTACGATAACGGTATTTTTTATTTAATCTATACCGACGTAAAAACCTTCCGCGGAGAATTTAAAGATGCCCATAACTACCTTATAACTACCAATGATATTATGGGAGAATGGTCCGATCCAATTTATCTTAACAGCTCAGGTTTTGATCCATCATTATTTCACGATACTGACGGCAGAAAGTGGTTTGTTAATATGATTTGGGATCATAGAAAAGGCATTCATCCTTTTGGCGGTATATTATTGCAGGAATATTCTGAAAAAGAAAAAAAATTGGTTGGACCAATTACAAACATTTTTAAGGGAACTGAAATCGGTATGGTTGAAGGTCCTCATATATATAAAAGAAACGGTTACTATTACCTTATGACGGCAGAAGGCGGAACAGTTTTAAGACATGCTGTTACTATGGCTCGTTCGAAAAGTGTTAGCGGCCCTTACGAAGCTGACCCGCAAAATCCGGTTTTAACTTCATATAATAATCCGGAGTTAAAACTTCAGAGAGCAGGTCATGCTTCTTTAGTTGAAACACAGAATGGGGAATGGTACATGGCACATCTTTGCGGAAGACACATTCCATCAAGAGGCAGATGTACAATGGGAAGAGAAACAGCCATTCAAAAAATGAAATGGACTGACGACGGCTGGTTGAGATTGGAATGCGGCGGCAACGAACCACAAGTAGAAGTTCCTGCACCGAATCTTCCAATTCATAAATGGGAACCGGAACCCATACGCGATAACTTTGATAAAGAAACACTCAACATACATTTTCAAACCCTGCGTGTTAAATTAGATGAAGACACAATTTCGCTTAAAGAAAGACCGGGATTTCTTAGAATAAAAGGAAGAGAATCCTTAAACTCACATCATACTCAAGCTTTGGTTGCAAGAAGACAACAGTCATTTTTTTACACAGCAGAAACCTGCATTGATTTCCAACCCGATACATTTCAACAAATGGCCGGGTTAATTTGTATGTATGATAACCGGAATTTCTACTACATCTATATAACGTGGGAAGAAGATAAAGGAAGATGCATTGATATTATTTCAAGTAAGGATGGTGTTACAGAATTTTTATTAGATGAAAAATTAAGTATTCACAACGAAGGAATGTATTATTTCAAAGCAGAAGTATATTATGATAAACTAAGATTTTATTATTCGGCAGACGGAAAAGAATGGAAGCAGATTGGACCTGTATATGATTATAGTACACTTTCAGATGAATTTGAAGAAGGCGGCGGCGATGCACATTTTACAGGTTCATTTGTAGGACTTTGCTGCCAGGATCTATCCGGCAGAAGAAAACCGGCAGACTTTGATTATTTTGAATATCGTGAAGAATAAAGATAGTATTTAACCACTCTCTCCATTCTAAAGATTAAAAACGGCGGATAATAAAAGATCTGCCGTTTTCATATATATAAACCGCTGTTTATATAACTGCACTTCAAAAACATAATACTATGGAACATTTTACTTCTGATTCATGTTACGTTTACCAAGCACTAAAACACGAAAAAACAAACATCATTTAATTGGGAGATAAAATGGAAACAAGAACAAAATGGGTAATTGACCCCGCACATAGTGAAATTGTGTTTAAAGTTAAACACATGATGATTACCAACGTAAAAGGGGAGTTCAGAGAGTTTACCGCCGAATTAAACTCAAACGGAAATAATTTCATCGCGGATTCGATTCGGGTAAATATTAATGCATCTTCTATATTCACAAACAATAATGACCGCGACGCACATTTAAAAGGTAAAGATTTCTTCGACGTTGAAAATCATAAAGAACTTACGTTTCGAGGAAAATCTATAAATAAAATTGATGATGAAAACTTTCAGCTTACCGGGGATCTGACTATTAAAGGAGTAGCAAATGAGATAACATTGGATGTAGAATTCGGTGGAATCAACAAAGATCCATGGGGGAATGAGAAAGCAGGTTTTTCTCTTAGCGGGAAAATTAATAGAAAAGATTGGGGTTTAACATGGAATGCGGCACTCGAAACCGGTGGAGTACTTGTAAGCGAGGAAGTTAAAATTAGTGCTGAAGTTCAGTTTGTAAAACAAGTATAATTATAAAACTATCAGGTATTATAAAATGAAAGATAAAGTTGTAATTATTACCGGGGCAAACCGCGGAATTGGTAAAGAAGCAACAAAAGAACTTGCAAGAAATGGAGCAAAAATTTATATGGCTTGCCGCTCTATTAAATCCGCGGATGATGCCAGGAATGAAATTGTAAGAGAAACCGGTAACAAAAATATATTTGTTAAGGAACTTGATTTGTCATCTCCCGTATCGATTGTGAAGTTTGTTGATTCATTTAAGAAAGACGAAACCAAACTAGATATTTTAATTAACAATGCCGGGTTGTGGTCCGATAAAAAACAAATAAGTGATTTCGGTGCTGAGATGACTTTTTCGGTTAATGTAGTCGGTCATCAGCTTCTAACAAAACTTCTTATTGAACATTTAAAAAATGGAGCGCCGTCAAGAATTATTAATGTTGCATCGCATTTTGCTGGCGGTTTAGATTTAGATGATATTGATTTTGGAAGAAGGAAATACAACGGGACACTTGCATACAAAAATACTAAACAGGCAAACAGAATGCTTACACGCGAGTGGGCAAGACGATTAGAAAACTACGGCATTTCAGTCTATTCAATGACGCCCGGATTCATACCTTCGACTGATCTGTTCAGGGATCAAAATCTTATTGGCAAAATATTCCTGAAGTTATTCGGGTTAATTGAGGGAAAAACTATTCAGCAAGGTGCCGATACTATTGTGTGGCTCGCTTCGACCCCAAAAATTACCGGAAGTAATGGAGGATTTTTTAAGGATAGAAAAGAAGAAAAGTGTAAATTCTTTAATCCAGCGGATGAAAAGAAACTTTGGGATACATGTGAGAATTATTTGAAAGAATATAAATAAGAGAATCTTACAGTAGAATAAGTATAAAGATTACTGTTGCCTTATGAGGGTGAATAAATTATACTTCAAGAATAAAACGTATGACAATCGAGAATAAGCCGGTTAATAGAACTTTAAAAAATATTGCAAACCAATTTCAACCTCTCAATGCCTATAACTACATTTGATAAAATGCCTGCAACGGAGAATAAATTATTATTAGATACCGTCAGTGACTTTATAATAAATTTAGATTTAGTCTCGGCAGTAGAATTATTTAAGTGATATTATTGTTCCATAGATTATGAGAATATTATTAACCGGTGCAACCGGATATATCGGCAAACGTCTTCTTCCATCTCTTCTTGAAAAAGGCAACGAAGTTATTTGTTGTGTAAGAGATAAAAGCCGTTTTCCTGCAGAGGGTTTTTATACGCATCCTTCCATCAAACTGTTTGAGGTTGATTTTCTTAAACCAGTTACGATTACTGATGATTTAAAAGATATTGATGCAGCTTATTATTTAATCCATTCAATGAGTTCAGGTATTAGTGATTTCGAAAAGCTTGAATCAGAAACCGCAAGAAATTTTGTGGAACTGATAAATAAAACTTCTGCAAAGCAGATTATCTATTTAAGCGGAATTACTAATGAAAAAAAATTATCACGTCATTTAAGCTCCCGCAAAAATGTTGAGAAGATTTTAAAACGTGGCGTTGTTCCCGTAACAACATTGAAAGCCGGAATTATTGTCGGCAGCGGCAGTGCATCATTCGAAATAATAAGAGACCTTGTTGAAAAACTTCCGGTTATGATTGCACCTAAATGGCTTAAAACAAAACACCAGCCGATTGCAATACGAAATGTTATTGAGTGTCTTACAGGTGTATTGTTAAATCCAAATACGCTTGGAAAAGAATACGATATCGGCGGTCCCGATATTATCTCTTACAAAGAAATGCTTCTTCAATTTGCACAAGTAAGAGGACTGAAAAGGAAAATTTATTCAGTTCCGGTTATGACTCCCCGTCTCTCTTCGTATTGGCTCTATTTTGTAACAGCAACATCATACAAACTTGCTGTTAATATTGTAAACAGTATGAAAATAGAAATTATCGCAAAAGATAATGAATTGATAAAAATGCTTAACCTTAATATGGTATCATATAAAGATGCAGTTAAGCTTGCATTTCAGAAGATAGAAGAGAATTCTGTGATATCAAGCTGGAAAGATTCTCTTGTTTCAAGTTCGGGAGAAACTACGCTCCGCCAACATATTAATGTTCCCGAACATGGTTGTTTCTTCGATAAGAGAGAAAAAGAAATAAAAGGTGATTTAAAAACGGTTGTAAATAATATCTGGTTTATTGGCGGTGAACGGGGCTGGTATTATGGAAACTGGCTCTGGGGATTGCGCGGTTTTATTGATAAAATTTTCGGAGGAGTAGGACTTAGAAGAGGAAGAACAAATTCTTCAACAATTAACCCCGGCGACACTCTGGATTTCTGGCGCGTGCTTGATGCAGACAAAGAAAATAAGCGGCTTCTGCTTTATGCCGAAATGAAATTACCCGGAGAAGCATGGCTCGAATTTAAAATTATCAATCAAGAGGGAAAACATTACTTACGTCAAACTGCAACCTTCCGTCCCAAAGGTTTGCTTGGCAGGTTGTACTGGTATTCCGTATTGCCGGTTCATTATTTTGTGTTTGAAGGTATGGCACAAAACCTAATAAAATTTGAGAAAGATGAATGAACAACTTAATAATAATAGCACACCCCGATAAGCAAAGCTTTTGCTACAATGGTATTTTCAAAACCATTCATAATACGTTAGTTGATAACAAAGAAAACGTAGAAGTTATTGATTTATACGAAGAAAAATTTAATGTCTTTGGCGATGAAGAAAAAACTAATCTATACAAACAAATGATAACGAGAACCAACCGAATTTATATTATTTCCCCAGTTTGGTGGTTTAGATGCACCCCTTTGCTAGAATCATTTTTTGATCAAGTCTTAAGTCCCGGGTTTGCATATAAATTTATTCCTGTTACAAAGTCATTAGGAATACCTAAACCATTTTTAAAAGATAAAAAAGTTAGAACATATTTAACTCATGGTGCACCGGCGTTACCCGTATTAACACTATATGTTAATTCTGTTAAATTACGTCTTGTAATGGGTGTTTATTCTTTTGTCTTTGGTTGGTTTAAAACAAAAACAAGGCAGTTTTGGTCAGTCCCGTTTGTCTCTGAAGAAAAAAGAAAATACTATTTAGAAAAAGTTAAAAAAGATATTATAAGAGATGTAAAAAGGTAAATAATGGTATTGCTCATGTTCATTTCATTGCTGGCAAATATTGTTAGTCGGAATTCCGAAATTAATGTTGTTCTTCTAAATGCCGACATTATGAATACTAAGTCAAAATGGAGAATTGTTAACGATGCCGTTATGGGAGGATTAAGTTCTTCAACAGTTAGTATAAATAATGAAGGTAAAATCCTTTTCAGTGGTAATGTTTCGCTTGATAATAACGGCGGGTTTGCTTCTTTAAGAAGCCCCATCGACAATTATAATTTTGAAGAATATTCCGGTATTGAAATCCGCATTAAAGGTGACGGAAAGAAATATAGTATATCTATGAAAGAGACAGCATATTTTACCGGTTCATTTTATACTGCCAGTTTCCAAACTGCAAAGGATGAATGGATAACCATAAAAATTCCTTTTAAAAGTTTTGCATTATATTATTTTGGTAGAGAGGTTAAATCCAATCCTCAATTACCATTGAATAGTATAAAGGAAATCTCAATTTTGATTGGCGAAAAACAACAAGGGTCATTTAATGCAGAAATTGATTTTATAAAACTGTATTGACGACTAATTGACTGCATATTAAAAAATCGGGTTAAACATGAATCGAGAAAAAATTAAAATATTTTGTGAAGGATCAAAGTTTCAGAACTTTATTATCTCACTAATAGTCTTAAACGCAATTTCTATTGGTTTAGAAACTTCTCCAAGCATTATGGATGCATTTGGAGATACCTTACTTTTTCTTGACAAATTGATCCTTCTAATTTTTGTTATTGAAATAACTCTAAAACTATATGCTTATGGTTTTTCATATTTCAAAAGCGGGTGGAATATTTTTGACTTTTCAATTGTTGCCATTGCACTTCTACCGGCATCGGGTTCTTTAGCCGTTTTAAGATCGCTTCGAATATTCCGTACACTTAGACTTATTAAAAATTTGCCTAAACTGAGATTCATTGTTGAATCTCTTCTTCATTCCCTACCAAGTTTAGGATGGATATTTGCCTTGTTATCTCTTGTTTTCTATGTCTTTGCTGTTGTTGGTACAAAACTATTTGGTTCCGCTTACCCGGAATGGTTCGGTAATCTTTGGGTCTCAATGTTTTCTCTCTTTCAAATCATGACTCTTGAAGGATGGGCTGAAATTTCAAGGACAGTAATGGATAACTTTCCTCTAGCTTACATTTATTTCATTTTGTTTATTCTGCTTGCTTCTTATATGACTCTTAATATATTTATAGCAATAGTAGTTAACACTATGAGCGAAGTTCAGCAAAAGACTAGCGATGAGGGTGTTGAAAAAGTTGAAAACATCATTCTTGATGAGAAGAAAGAATTAAGGGAAGATATTAAGCAGCTGAAAGAACAAATAATTAAGATGGAAGAGAAATTGACTAAAAGAGCAAACTGACATCTTATATTTTTATACTCTACTCAAGAATAATTTTTATGATTCTATTAATGTGATAGGTAAATCAAAAGCGGATTTGTAAAAATGGAAAAGAGAAGTGATTTAATAAATTGACTAAGAACAAGAGGACGAGTTTCACTTAGAAGTTTATTACTAAAATTGTACTGATTTAATAAATTTAAAAAGCTATTTACAAGTAATTGCCGAGGTTAATATGTACAATAAAATAATTACCAACATCAAACCTCTCGGATTTACATGGGAAACCAGAAATCCATTTTTATTTTGCGTACATCATCTCGATAACTTTCCACCGGGCAATGATGAACTTGGTCCGAACGCATCTTTAAAAGGAAGAAACCTTGGGCAAGATTTTACATTGAAAGACGGATGGAGAATGTATCATGGAGAAACTATTCCCGGTTTTCCAGCGCATCCCCACAGAGGTTTTGAAACTGTGACAATTGTATTGCAAGGATTTGTAGACCACTCAGATTCGCATGGCGCTGCCGGCAGATATGGCAACGGTGATGTCCAATGGATGACTGCCGGTTCGGGTCTTCAGCATTCCGAAATGTTCCCTCTTCTAAATAAAACAGAAAATAATCCTTGCGAACTTTTTCAAATATGGCTCAATCTTCCAAAATCTAATAAGTTTTGTAAACCGCATTTTAAAATGTTATGGAATGAAGAAATTCCATTCTATAAAGAGAAAGACGCTAACGGTAAATCGATTGAAGTTAGGATTATTGCGGGGGGCATTAAAAACGTAATTGCCCCTCCACCTGCCCCGGATTCTTGGGCAGCAGATGAAAAAAATGAAGTTGCAATATGGCTTATCAAACTAGAGGAAAATGCTGAATGGACAATACCACCCGCGTCTTTTGGAATTAACCGATCTCTTTATTTCTATAAAGGTTCTTCACTGGAAATTGCCGGAATAAATGTTGAATCTTATCATTCAGTTGATTTGCTGGCTGATCAAAACGTTTTGATTAAAAATGGTGAAACCGATGCCTACATTCTCCTGCTTCAAGGCAAAGCTATTGATGAGCCGGTAGTTCAGTACGGTCCTTTTGTAATGAACAGCAGTGAAGAGATACAGCAGGCATTTAACGATTATCATAAAACAAAATTTGGCGGATGGCCCTGGAAAAGATTTGATAATGTTCATTCAAAAGATAAAAGCAGATTTGCCAAATATGCAGATGGTAAAGAAGAAATAAAATAATCTATTAAATAGGAACTATAAAAATGTCTTGGTCGAATATTGCTAAACTAATTTTCTCATTAATTATTCCTTTATCAGTTGGCGCTGTTGCCGGAATGTTTACGTCGCAATCGGTTCCAACTTGGTACGCCTCATTAAACAAACCATCATTTAGTCCTCCTAATTGGGTTTTTGGACCGGTATGGACAACTCTTTATATTCTTTTAGGGATTTCATTCTTTCTTATCTGGAAAGAAAATCCTTCTAAACAAAGAAACTTGGCAATAACAGTTTTCGCAATTCAAATGCTCTTAAACTTTGCTTGGAGTTTTATCTTCTTCTACTTTCATTTAATTGGCGCTGCACTTATTGAAATTATTCTTTTATGGATTAGCATAGTTGCAATGATATATCTTTACTATAAAATAAAACCAATCGCCGCATTTATGAATATTCCATATTTACTCTGGGTTAGCTTTGCTTCAATTCTTAATGCCGGTTATTATTTCTTAAATTAAAATATTCCATGAAATTATTATA
>CAZRMG010000083.1:0-9443 GCA_964601095.1 uncultured Melioribacteraceae bacterium
TTTAATGGCATTTGATATTAAGTTTATCCAAACTTGTCTAAGTAAAGATTTATCACCAACAATATTTGGAAGATGTTCTATTTTTATTTCATATTGTCCTTTATTTGAGTTGTCGAGCATTTCATTACAAATAGCAATTACTTCACTTTCCATATCAATAATTTGTTTATCTAATTCATGTCTGCCGATTCGGGATAAATCCAACAGGTCATCTATTAAAACTCCCATTTTTTTTGAACTATCGCTAATAACATTCAGCAATCTTTTACCTTCGTCATCAACCGTGTTACCGTATTCATCTAAAAAAATATTACTGTAACCGTCAATTGCCCTAAGAGGGGCACGTAAATCATGCGAAACCGAATATGAAAAATTTTCCAATTCCTTATAAGTATTTTCAAGTTGAGCGGTTCTTTCTTTTACACGCTGTTCAAGTTCGCGACTTAGTGCTCTGATTCTTGAAGTCCGAAATTTATAACCCGCAACCAATGACCCGATCAAAACAATTGAAGTTGATAATCTGAAGAACCATGTTTCCCAAAATGGCGGTTCAATAAATATGGCAAGCGAAATTCCATCTTCGTTCCAAACGCCGTTGTGGTTGGAACCTTTTACGCGGAAAGTATATTCGCCCGGCGGGAGTTTGGTATAAGTTACAAAATTACGGTTACCAACATAATTCCATTCATCTTCAAATCCTTCCATTTTATAAGCGTACATATTTTTTTCCGGAGAGCTAAAATCCATTACTGCAAATTGTATCGAGAATACTTCGTCTTTATGCGAAAGCACAATTTTATTTGTTTCGGTAATAGTTTTTTCAAGAATAATTCTGTTGTCAATCATTTCCCCTATCGGAACAGACTTGTTATACAATAGAAAATCAGTAAATACTATTTGCGGAATAAATTCACTGCGTTTAATTTTTTTTGGTTCGAATACGTTAAAGCCGTTAAATCCTCCAAAGAACAATTCGCCTGTAATACTTTTACAAAATGAATTAACATGGAATTCATCACTCTGAAGACCATCTCTTACACTAAAATTATAAAACTCTTTTTTATCAATATTAAATCTCGATAATCCGCGCGTTGTACTAATCCAAAGATTATTATCATCATCTTCAACAATTGCATGAATAGTATTTGAAGGCAGTCCGTTTTCAACTGTAAATTTTTCAAATTCCATTGTGGCTTTGTTAAACTTATTTAATCCACCGCCCGCAGTTCCAAGCCAAAGATTTCCTTCTCCATCTTCGTGAATTGTAAGTACCTTATTTTCACTAAGACTATTAGGATTATTAGGATCTTTCATAAAATGTGTAAACTTACCCGTTCGTTTGTCAAAGCGGTTTAATCCGCCGGCATTAGTACCGAGCCAAAAAATTCCTTCTTTATCCTCGTGAATAAACCATACAATGTTATCGTTCAATGAATTCGGATTTTTAGAATCTGGTAAATGGTGAATGAATTTATCACTCATTTTATCATACAAGTCCAACCCGCCGCCATTTGTCGCAATCCACAAATCACCGTTTGCATCTTCATGAATCATTTTTAGCAAATTATTACTTAAACTACCCGGGTCGTTAGGATTATTAAAATATCTTTTAAAAGTTTTTGTGCGGGGGTTGAATTTATTAAGTCCGCCGTCGGTTCCAATCCAAAACATTCCATTTCTATCTTTTAAGATACAGCGAACAATATTGTTACTTAAGCTGTTTGCGTCAGTCGGATTGTTTTTGTAGAAAGTAAATTTGTCGTTCTCGCGGTTAAATAATGCAAAACCTCCACCCCATGTACCTATCCAAATTTTTTTTCCGTTATCTGCCGGGTCTTCATAAAATACATTTATATTACTTGTTTTAAGACCATTCGGATCACTTGGGTTACTACCGTAGTAAATAAACTGATTCTTCCTTTTATCAAGTTTATTTAAACCACCGAAATCAATTCCCAGCCAAATTATACCTGCTCTATCTTCAAAGATAGAGTGAACGGCATTTCCGCTAATACTGTGGGGGTCGTGAAATTCTTTCTGGAAATGAATAAACCGGTCGTTTTCTCTATCGTATTTTTCTAGTCCGCCGCCATAAGTTGCAAACCATAAATCTCCCGAACTATCTTCTAAAATACTTGCTATTGTATTGTAGCGTAAACTATAAGAATCATTAGAGTCATGTTTGTAGCGGAAGAATTTCTTATTTTTTCTATCAAATCTATTCAGTCCGCCATTCCTTGTTCCTATCCATAGTATTCCTTCTTTATCTTCTAAGATAGCAGTAACATAATTTTCGCTTAAGCTATACGGATCGGTCGGGTTGTTTTTATAATGAAAAAATTTGTTTGTTTTTCTATCCATCAAATCAAGTCCCTTTTCCGTGCCTACCCAAAAATTATTCCTGCTATCCTCGTAAACTGTTCTTACAGAATTATCTGTAATAGAAAATTTATTTTTAGGATTGTGCATGTAATTTGTAAATGAATTGCCTTCCCTGTTGTAACGGCTTAATCCTCCCTCGGTAGTAATCCATAAATTATTGCTTTTATCCTCGTAGATTCTTCTTACATAATTATTCGGAAGACTATGCGGGTTTCCTGGTTTATTGACGAAGTTTGTAAAATTATCTTTATTACTGTTGTATCTGCTTAAACCGCGTTCTGTACCTACCCACAATATACCGAGATGGTCAACAATAATTGAACGTATTGTATTTTGAATTAAACTGTTAGAATCAGCAGGATTATTTTTATATACTTTAAACTGGAAACCGTCGTAACGGTTTAGTCCTTCAAACGTTCCTATCCATAAAAATCCTTTATTATCCTGGCAAATTCTAACAACGGAACTCTGAGACAGTCCTTGTTCAATAGAAATTTTTTCAAAACGAATTTTTTCTTTCTGCGCATATAAAATATTGGATGCGTCAAAAGCAATAAAAATAAATATTAAACAATATGATCTAAATAGATTAATCATCACTTTTCATTTATTTACTATCAAAATCAGTTAATAGATTTTGTAATACCAAACTTTGTTTTCTTTTCGGAATTGAACTATTTACCTGTCTTTAATAAGAAATAAAAAGATGCGCCTGTATTCTCTTCGGCTTCTGCCCAAATTTTGCCGTTATGCTTTTTAATTATTTTGTGAACAATAGCTAAACCAATCCCGGTGCCTTCATACTCATCGTCCTTATGAAGACGTTGAAAAACGCTAAATATTTTATCTACATATTTTTGATTGAATCCTACACCGTTATCTTTAACAAAATAAACCACTTCATTATTGTTTTCGATAGTTCCTATTTCAATCTTTGGTTTATTTTTCGGCAAAGAAAATTTGATTGCATTCGAAATCAAATTGCTCCAGACTTGTTTTATAAGAGTTTGATCGCAAAACGCATCGGGCAAATTGCCAATGGAAATATTCTGGTTGAATTTATAAGTTAATTTAATTTCACCAACAACCGATTGAACAAGTTTATTCATATCCACAATCTGTTTTCTTACTTCTGCTCGGCTTATACGCGAGAAATTTAACAGATCGTTTATCAAGTTTCCCATTTTAGACGAATTGGTTCTAACAACTTCAAGCAATCTTTTAGCTTCTTCATCAAAACTTCCTGCATATTCTTCTAAAAAGATTTTGCTGTAACCGTTAATTGCCCGCAGGGGTGCTCGTAAATCGTGTGATACAGAATATGTAAAAGCTTCGAGTTCCTTATTAGCCGTTTCTAATTGTTCGGTTCTTTCAACAACACTTTGCTCAAGCAACTTGTTTCGCTTATTAAGCATAGCGGTTCTTAATTTATACCCGGTTATTACGGATACCGCTAAAAATATGACGACAATTAAATTGAACCATAAAGTTTTCCAAAATGGGGGAATAATTGTTATTGCTAAGGATACACCTTCTTCACTCCAAACACCGTTATGATTTGAACCTTTTACTCTAAACACGTATTTGCCGGGAGGTAATCTTGTATAAGTTGCAAAATTTCTATTGCCTACATAATTCCATTCATTATCAAACCCTTCCATTTTGAAAGCATACATATTTCTTTCTGGTGAAGTGAAATCTAAAATCGCAAACTGGAAAGAGAAAACTTCATCGTAATAATTAAGCGTAATACTTTTAGTTTCTGAAATTGATTCTTCCAGAATTTTACGACCATCATTAAGTTTACCAACCGAAACATGTTTATTGAATAAGTAAAAATCCGTAATTATTACAGGCGCTTTATAATTGTTGACTTTAATTTTTTCCGGGCGGAAAATATTGAACCCGTTAATTCCTCCTAAAAAGATTTCGCCTGTAATGCTTTTACAATATGAGTTTACATGGAATTCATCGCTTTGCAATCCGTCGCGCGAATTATAATTAATAAATTTGTTTGTTTTTAAATCAAACTTTGATAAACCTTGCGTTGTGCTTATCCACAAATTATTTTGATCATCTTCAACTATCGCATGTATCGTATTCGATACCAATCCGTCTTTTTCGGTAAATCCCTTAAAAATGTTCTTGGATTTATCGAACTTATTTATTCCGCCGCCTGCTGTACCAATCCATAAATTTCCTTTACTATCTTCCATAAGAGTAAGAACTTTATTTTCACTTATGCTGTTGGATTTAGAATTCTTCATATAATGAGTGAACTTACGCGTTTTTTTATTGAAGCTGTTTAAACCGCCGGAATTTGTCCCAAGCCAAAACAGTCCATCCTTATCTTGAAGAATGAACCAAACAATATTATCGTTTATGCTATTAGGGTTTTGGGGATCGTGTTTAAAATGAATAAAACTGTTATCGTTTCTATCGAACAAATCCAGCCCACCGCCGTTAGTACAAATCCAAAGATCGCCGTCGCTATCCTCAAATACCTGTTTTATCATGTTGTGGCTTAAACTTTTAGTATCATTTGGAATATTTAAATATCTTGTAAATTTTTCTGTTACCGGATTAAAACTGTTTAAACCTTTGTCCGTCCCAATCCAAAGAATACCGAACTTATCTTTTGTAATACATCTAATAATATCATTGCTTAAACTGAAATTGTTTTGAGGGTTACTTCGAAAAAATCTAAAGCTATCTTTAATTCTGTTGTAATGTGCAAGTCCTCCGCCCCAGGTGCCAATCCAAATTGTGTTTCCACTATCTTTAGGATCTTCATAGAGCGAAATGATACTATTTGTATTGACAATTCTTGAGAAGTTTGAATTGTTACCGAAATAAATGAACTGATTTTTTCTTTTATCAAATTTATTTACACCGCCAAAATCAGTACCAATCCAAATAATACCTGAGCGGTCCTCGTAAATACATTGAAGTGCGTTGCTGCTTAAACTGAAAGGGTCGTAAAAATCTTTTTGGTAGTGAATAAACCGGTCGTTTTGCCTATCATATTTTTCGAGACCACCGCCATTTGTTACAATCCATAAATCGCCGTCTCTATCCTCGTAAATATCACGGATTGTATTATAGCTTAAGCTATTCGGATCGCTTGTATCAAAAACATAACGGACAAAACTTTTATTTTTGTAATCGAACCTGTTTAATCCCCCGTATCGAGTTCCAAACCAAAGAAAGCCGTGTTTGTCTTCACAAATACGAGTAATAATACTTTCGCTAAGAGAATTTGTATTGCCGGGTTCGTGTTTGAAATGCTTAAATGTTTCCTTTTCTCTATCAAAAAGATCGAGTCCGCTTTCTGTTCCGATCCAAAAATTACCTTTACTATCTTCGTATGTTGTTCTAACGAAATTATCGCTTATTGTGTTTGGATTTTTAAGGTCTCTGTAATATCTCTTAAATGTATTCCTTTCCCTATCAAACTTATTTAGTCCATTTTCTGTAGATATCCACAAAACTCTGTTTTTATCTTCATAAATTTTTCTAATACGGTTATTGGAAATGCTTTTGGGATTATGAACATCGGTTACAAAATTCGTAAAATTTTCTTTCTCATTGCTATACTTGCATAGCCCCTCTTCCGTACCAATCCATAACACATTATAACTGTCTTCATAAATATCTCTAACGGCATTTTGAATAAGACTTGTAGAATCTTTAGCATCATTTATGAAAATTTTGAATTGATAACCATCGTACCTATTTAATCCGTCGTATGTACCAAACCAAAGAAAACCTTCATGGTCTTGACAAATGGATATAACTGAATTTTGGGATAGCCCTTGCTCAATAGTTAATTTTTCGAAACGAATTTTATCTTTTTGCGCATGCACGTGCGAAATAAGTATAAACAGTATTCCGTAAAAAAATACTTTTGTCTTCGCCATAAGATTTACGCAGTATTATGAATTTTTTCTAATACTAATATTATAATACAAGTTCATACCATAATGTGCAAATTATATCTAACTATCGATCGAGATAATAAAAATGTTTACATAAATAATTGACATTTTTTTTGGAAAGTAACAGCCATTATTAATAGAATATACCAGTAACACAGAAATGTTTTTATTTATTAAGCTTTAGTTCCATTTATATCTTACATAATAATATATTGGCAGCAAAAATCTTTATGAAATTAACATCCCGTATGTTAGCGCTAACTTAGATTTCTAAACAAATCCGTTTTGAAACTGTTCTTGAGTTGCTATCTTTAGTTTAATAATTTACTGTGAGGACGTTATGATTAAAAGAACAAGCAAAATTGTTTTTTTACCGGCAATAATATTATTCTTATTCAGCAGCGTGTTTGCACAAGCACCTACTACCGTTCAACATCCTGAGTGGAGTAAAAACGCCGTCATTTATGAAGTAAACATCCGCCAGTTTACTCCCGAAGGTACATTTGCTGCATTCGAAAAACATCTGCCCGATCTTAAAAAACTCGGCGTTGATATTTTATGGTTTATGCCGATTAATCCAATTGGAGTATTAAACAGAAAAGGTTCTCTCGGCAGTTATTATTCTGTAAAAGATTACAAAGCAGTTAATCCTGAGTTCGGTACAATTGATGATTTCAAAAAACTTGTTTCTAAAATTCATGATGCGGGCATGTATGTAATTATTGATTGGGTTGCAAACCATACTTCTTGGGATAATGTTTGGGTTAATGCACATCCGGAATTTTTCACAAAGGATAAAAATGGAAATTTCGTTCCGCCAATTGCTGATTGGGAAGACGTAATAGATCTGAATTATGACAATAAAGAATTATGGAATTACATGATTGACGCTATGAATTTTTGGGTGAAAGAAAATAATATCGATGGTTTCCGCTGCGATGTTGCCGCAATGGTTCCAACCGAATTTTGGCTTGAAGCCCGAAAGGAATTATTGAAATCTAAGAACGATATTTTTATGCTTGCCGAAGCTAACGAAAACTATCTTCACCAAGTCTTTAATATGACTTATAATTGGCCGCTTAAAGATTTAATGAATGATGTTGCACAAGGCAAGAAAGAACCATCGGCTATTAAAGAATATTTTGAGAATGAAAAAAAGGAATATAATGTTGATGATTATAGAATGGTGTTTACTTCAAACCATGACGAGAATTCATGGAACGGAACCGAGTACGAAAGATTGGGCGATGCCGCAGAAACATTTGCAGTACTTTGCGGTACTGTAAAAGGCATGCCGCTAATTTATACGGGTCAAGAAGTTGGACTTAACAAACGATTAAGATTCTTTGAAAAAGATACTGTTGATTGGGAAATAAAACCGATAAGAGAAATTTATACTAAACTGAACTCTTTGAAAAAAAGCAATAAAGCATTATGGAACGGCAAAGCTGGTGGTGAAATGAGCTTTATTGAAACAAATAATAAAAATGTTCTCGCGTTCACAAGAGAGAAAGACGGTAATTCAGTCATTTCTATTTTCAATTTATCGCCGGGAACGGAAACTATAAAAATTGATTTTCAAAAAAGTGATGCAAAATATTTTGATGTGTTTGACGGTAGTGAAATTACACTTGATAGAATATTAGAATTAAAACTTGATGCATGGAAATACAAAATATTTTCCAAATAAAATTTAAAGAGGACTATTATGGAAAAGCCGAAATTAAGTTTTTGGCAAATATGGAATATGAGTTTCGGATTTCTCGGCATTCAATTTGGCTTTGCATTACAGAACGCAAACGTCAGCCGTATTTTCGAAACACTCGGCGCAAACATTGATGAAATACCAATCTTATGGATAGCCGCACCGGTAACCGGCTTGATAATCCAACCGATTATCGGGCACATGAGCGATAAAACATGGAACAAACTTGGACGCAGAAAACCGTATTTCTTAACGGGCGCAATATTGGCTTCACTAGCACTTTTTATAATGCCTAATTCTCCCCTACTTTGGATTGCCGCGGGAATGTTATGGATAATGGACGCATCAATTAATATTTCTATGGAACCATTCCGCGCTTTCGTTGGCGACATGCTTCCCTCGGAACAAAGAACCATCGGCTTTTCAATGCAAAGTTTTTTTATCGGCACAGGTGCAATTATCGCTTCTGCGCTTCCTTATGTTCTTAATAATTGGTTTGGTATTTCAAATACGGCTCCCGCCGGAGAAATTCCAGACTCAGTAAAATTTTCGTTTTACACAGGCGGAGTAGTATTTCTGCTTGCTGTACTTTGGACGATTTTCAGATCTAAAGAATATTCTCCGGAAGAAATTGAAAAATTTCAAAATGCAGAAACTGCAGCTCACGCGCGAAGCAACGATGAAGATTTTATTCAGCATAATAAATTTTATAAAAACGGAATTGCCTGGATTCTAATAGGCATATTACTGTTTTTAAGTTTTTACTTCTTTATTTACATGGATTACGGCATTGGTGTATTCTTCGGCGGTGTTACTGTTTTCGGGTTAATTCAATTAATAGTCGGCTATTTAACACAAACCGGCAAAAAAGAAAAAGGGATTGTTGTTGTTATAAATGATCTTTACAAAATGCCGAAGACAATGGTACAACTTGCATTTGTTCAGTTCTTTTCATGGTTCGCACTTTTTGCAATGTGGATTTATACAACATCAGCAGTAACAAAACATATTTACGGGGCTACCGATACAACATCCGCACTTTATAATCAAGGCGCGGATTGGGTTGGAGTTTTAATGGCGGTGTACAACGGCTTCGCTGCAATTATGGCTTTTGTTCTTGTTTGGATTGCAAAAAAGAAAAGTAGAAAAACAGTACACATGATTAGTTTAATTTTCGGCGGACTCGGACTTGCGTCTTTCTATGTTATTAAAGATCCAAATCTTCTTCTTGTTTCAGAACTCGCTATCGGATTAGCTTGGGCATCAATACTTGCAATGCCTTACGCTATTCTTACAGGTTCTTTGCCGCCCAAAAAACTTGGTGTGTACATGGGGATTTTTAATTTCTTTATAGTTATTCCCCAGATTACAGCAGCAGCAATTCTCGGTTTCTTTGTTAAATATGTTTTTAACGATGA
>CAZRMG010000084.1:0-9441 GCA_964601095.1 uncultured Melioribacteraceae bacterium
AATTAAATTGTTAAATATTTCCGTAGTGCCTCTTGAAAAAGCGCCAGGTTGAGATATAATCGGGTTAGATCTAATTGTAATATTTAAACTTCCGTGAGTAATTGAAACCGGTTGAATAACAACATTGCTGCCGGAAACTACCGTACCTGTTCTTTCGTTAAGAACAACTTTTGCTTCGATATCTGTGTCAACTGTCAACGCCTCAAGCTCAGCTAAAAAACTAACAACGTCTTCGGCTCTTTCCTGCGGAATTTGAACCGATATTTCGGAAGCGTCAAGCGCTTTTGCAATGTTGTTTCCAAATTTTGTATTTATAACATTAGAAACATTATTGGATGTTTGCATATCCGGGTCTTTAAGAAAAATTCTTATATCCTGGGCATATTCTGTGCTTTGTTGAATTGGAGTTCTTATTATGCCGCCGTAAGGTACTCTGCCTGCAAGCGCATGATTTTTAACAATTCGATTTCCGGTTGGAGTTGAATAATCGTATCCGCCGATTGAAATTGGTCCTTGTGCAAAACCGTAAACCGTACCGTTCATTCCTGAAATCGGCGTCATTAATAATGTACCGCCGTTCAAACTTTTTGCATCACCCATAGACGAAACAATAACATCGAATTTAGAACCTGGTTTCAAGTATGAATTGAGAGTTGCGGTAACCATTACGGCCGCGACGTTTTTGGTTTTTAAATCCGTCTGCGGAACTGTAATTCCAAATCTTTTTAACATACTTGTAATCGATTGAATTGTAAATTCCGATCTATAAGTATCTCCTGTTCCGGCTAATCCAACAATCAATCCGTAACCGATAACTTGTTCAGAAAACTCGCCTTCGAGGAAAGCTATATCTTTAATTCTTTGCGCATTAGTTTGAATTGAAGCGAAGAATACTATTGCAAGAATTATTAGAAATACTTTTTTATTAAGCATAAATCACCTTAAAATAACCAGTGAAACAATTTCGTTAACCAACCCGGTTTTTGTGCGCTGTCTATCAGGCCATTTCCTTCCATTGTAATTTCAGCTTCTGAAATATTGTACGATAACACTGAATTATCAGCATTGATATCAGAAGAACGAACAACACCTTTAATATAGATTAACTGTTCTTCGCCGTTGATAGAAATTTTTCGGCTTCCTTTAATCATTAAATTTCCGTTCGCTAAAACAGAATCGATTGTAGCACTGACCTTTGTTCTAATCATTCCGGTTGTTCGGGTTGAACCAGAACCTCTAAAATCATTGCCTGTTCCAAGACTCAAATCAACATTAGGGATACTGCTTGTTCCGACTGCACCGCTTGCACCGACCGATAAATCACTTGATCTGCTCGATGATGTTTGCGCGTCGTTCGAAGCTTGAGATGCTTCAACAACAATTATAGTAATAGCATCACCGACTCTGCTCGCTTTTTGATCAGAGAAAAGAGAGCTGAACGAATTCTGCCGCATATCCTGCGCAAATGTTTGAACAGATATAATTGTTATGATTGCTAAAATTATTTTCGATTTCATATTCTACTCTTCGATTAAAACTTTTTTATTTTCCAGCACTCTTGCCGAAAATTGTTTATTGTCCGCAGTTCTGATTTTTATTCTATCGTTAAAAGCACCGTCTTCACGCGCAAAAGCTTGAACGGTTATTAAAACTGAACCCGCAACTTTAATCGCTGTCAGTTTATCTCCCGAAAAAACTATCGGCATCATTTCAATTTCTTCTTCAATTAATACAGAACCCGGATTAAGTAATATTCTATTTCTTAATGATTTAATATCCGCAGAACTCTCAACAGGTTTTCCTCTTAAAGCTGCAACGTCAACTAACTTCATTTCAAACATTGTTTCATTTAAGTCAGTCTTTGGTTTTATTGTTTGCGCTGCAACGAGCACATATTTATAAAGTTTCACCCTAACCGATATAAACGACGACGAACTGTTGTTTGCATTTGCAGTTCGTACAGGAATGTAAACCATATCTCTATTTAAACTGAATTCTTTTTCTTCTCTTAATTCAATTTCACCTGAAGTTTTTGGCGAACTCAAAATTTTATACTCGAACTTCTCGTAAGCCGATAAATACTTGCTCAAATAATCATGAACTTGTTTATCAAGCGAATCGCCGTTATGAAAAAGAGACAATATTAATAGAAGCAATTTCATTTTATTATGCTCTCTTAAGATTGTTTGCCATTGTCATCATATCTTCAACTGTCTTTACAGTTTTAGAATTGATTTCGTACGCACGTTGAGCCGCAATCATGGCAATCATTTCTTCAACTATATCAACGTTTGAAGCTTCAAGATAACCTTGTTGAATTTCTCCGAAACCATTACTGCCGGGTGTTCCGTAGATAGGTGTGCCGGAAGCGGGAGTTTCCGTATATAAATTATTTCCTATCGCTTCAAGTCCGCCTGGATTCATAAATCTTACAAGTTGGAGAGTGTCGAGCGCTACAACGCTCCCGTCTAATTGTCTTACTTCAACTGCGCCGTCGCGGTTAACTATCAATTCCATTGAATCTTCATTCAACGTAATATCAGGTTCAATGTAATAACCTGATGGCGTAACAAGTTTACCTTCGGAATTTACTTTTAAAGCGCCATCGCGTGTGTAAGCATAAGTTCCGTCTGCTTTGCGCACCTGGAAAAATCCGTCACCTTGAATTGCGAGGTCCATGTTA
Source organism: uncultured Melioribacteraceae bacterium (assembly GCA_964601095.1). GTDB lineage: Bacteria > Bacteroidota > Ignavibacteria > Ignavibacteriales > Melioribacteraceae > JAEWUC01. Next base: position 2,684 of record CAZRMG010000084.1, read on the forward strand.
TTATTTGTAGGAAGTATATCTCCCTGGTTAAATATTTTTTGTGTTGATGTGGGTTGAACGCCGTTACCAACCTGAATTTTATTAATTGCCGATTGATTGGATGCGTTGGATGCCGCCGGGAGAGTATTAACAGGAATTTCCTGGTACATTAAATCCTGGAATTCGGCTTTGTTCTTTTTAAAACCATTGGTATTAATATTCGCAATGTTGTTGGATATAACTTCTATATTCAACTGTTGCGCATACATACCCGAGGCAGCCGATCTTAATGCTCTTGTTGACATTTATTCCTCCTTTACCCGCATTGCGGTATTACTTTACTTATTAAACTTTTCCGATTTCGTTTGCTTTTTCCAAACTTGCATCGAAGTATGATACAACTCTTTGAGCCGATTCGTAATTTTTACTAACTTTAATCATTTCCTGCATTTCCTCAATAGCGCTTACATTAGAACTTTCAATAAATCCCTGCGATACGCTGAAGTCGCCTTCACCGGCTACAGAATGAATATCATCTTCCAAATAAAAATTTGCCGAAGAAAGTTTTCTAAGCAAATCTTTGTTTTCGATTTTTGCAATTAACAGCGTATCAACTTCAACATTACCAATTCTTATCTCGCCGTTTTTTGAAATTGTAATTGTTTGGTCTTTATCGAGCATATTTTCTTTAATATTAATTTCTCCGCGTTGACCCATAACTTTAAGACCTTCTTCGTTCACAAGATAACCTTCATCGTCAATTCCGAATTTTCCATTACGCGAGTATAGAAGTTGATCCTCTTTCTGAAGTACGAAAAACACATCGCCGTTAAGCGCAAAGTTCAAAGGGTTCGATGTAGGAACAATCTCTCCCTGGTTAAAATCAGTGTACTCGCGCATCGATGGCTTTTCAAAGTCATCAAGTATCTGGTAAAATGCCGCGTCCTTTTTGTAACCTATTGTATTCAGGTTAGCAAGATTGTTTGAAATTACGGCAATACTTTTGCTGCTTTTTTCCAAGCTGCGGGCAGCCGATGTAATTCCTTCTATCATGCAAAACTCCTTTGACCGCTGTACTGAACTTCATGTGCACGGATACGCGAGGCAAGTAAAATCTCCTCTTTTCCTATCTGCGATTTTTTTGCCGCCGCCGTTACTTTTGAATCTTCGTTTAGTACTACCGAGGTTAAAGTTAAACGTGTACGAATTTCTTTTAATCGCGGGTCAATTTCTTTAATAAATTTTTCTTCACGCATCAGCTTAACATTCTTTTTGAAGCGGTTATTTTTATCGGTTATATTTCTTTTAGCTCTTCTTAATCTCAGCCAAACTAAAACAGCAATTGTTGCTGTTAACATTATTACCGCCTTGAATACAAATGCGCCGCCAATACCCAATAACGCATCATTAGTTTCTAAAACTTTTTTTGTTTCGGTTTTTACAGGAACAGACTTTTCAACTATAACTGCCTCAGCGTTATTCTTCTTTTTAGCTTCTTCAATTTGCTGTTGAACTAACATATGTACGCTGCCGGCCTCATCGCTTTGAGCTTTTATAATCGGCGAAGTGCAAATGACAACCGTAACAACTAACAATAAAATATTTTTTATACATGTATTCTTCATACCATATTCCTCTTCAACGGAAATACAAACGTCATTGTTGAACCGCTTTCCATTGATGTTTCCATCATGGTTTTACCTTCATGCTTAATGATGAATCTGGATAGTATCATCAAGCTTAAATCGCGGGTAGGATTTTTTTCGAAATTAACAAGAAGCGGCAGGTAATCGGTTGTAGCGATTTTAAGAATAATAATATTATTCTGCTGCCTTGTTTGAACAAGAATTCCTCCGCTTGTTTGCGGCTGTGATTTTAATAGCGTGAATAAACTTATAAGGAATTGATTGAATTCGTTTGTGCTGCTTAAAATTGTTGGCAAACCCTCTTCAAGATCAAGTATGCATTCGTAATTCATTTGTTTGAACGAAGGATTAACAACTTCATAATAATCTTCTATAAAATCATTAAGAGAAAAAGCTTCAAGATTCTGTTGAATGTTTGTTGTTTGCGCAAATTTTACCAACGGGTGAAGTATTGCTTTTACTTTATCAATTTGTTCTTTGATGTTGTCGATAATTTCATATTCGCTTTCGGGAACGCTTAAACGCAATAAATCAGCGCTGCTTAATATTACCTGCAGCGGTGAAAAAATATGTTCGACTACTCCGTATGTAAGTTCTCCGATTGCCGAAAGTTTAAAGTCGTTTGATAACTTTGATTGATATGTGTGTAATTCTTCAACCGTAGTTTTTAAATTTTGTTTTAGAGCCAGAGAATCAATTTTATTAACAGCCATTCTCAGCATTATATTAATCAACTGGAATTCCAGCAAATGATCTTTAAATGAAGGAAGAGTAGTTAAAATAGTTAATGCCCCGCGGTAATCTTTATTTTCGGGTATCGGTATAATAATATGATTTTCCAGGCGGTTGTCGATCAGACTTCTTTTGGAAGTTTGAACAATTGTCAATTTACCGGTTGCAAATGCTGTTGCAAGTAAACCGTTTCTATACGCGCGCTCAATAAATTCTTTTGTTTCCGTTGATGCGAAATTTGCTACCGGAAGCAGCCTGCTTTTTTCATCATTGAAAAAGAAAATTGCCGTATCGCGTGTATCAACAAATTTGCTGATTGTACTGTTAAACGAATTCAAAACCTGCTGAACTGTTGTATAGTACTGAATTCTTTTTTCAAACGAATAAAGAGATTGAAAATAGTTTAAATACTTTTCGCCAAGTTCTGTCTGTGTTTTGGCAAACTGTATTGTCGGCTGAACCGGTTTTGGTTTAGCCGCCCTTCCGTTAGCGCGATTAATAAGCGTATCGACAAACGGTTCAAATAAATGAGTATCTTCTTTGTGCAGTTTCAAACCTTAATCCCCACTGTTGCTGCTTGTTCAATTAATGTGATTCGATATTCATTAATAAAATCATCAACGGCTTCGCGGCTGTTGAATTTGAGTATTTTTATAATTTCTTCGTCAAGCTTAAGATCTTTTTCCCATTTAAAACTTCCTTCGAGCATTGAATTAATCAAGTAATCCGATAAATGAATAATTGAAGAAAGATAATTTCCATTTGCAGATTTGCTTGGATTATGATGATTCAAAACCGCGTCGCAGGTTGTATCGGGTATATTCCATTTTTCAAGTAAAAATTTTCCAACTTCCTGGTGATCCATTCCGATCACTTCTCTTTCATAATCAAGAAGAGTAAATGTTTCGTCTTTGGAAAGTTCTGCTATTTCAACAAAACTGCTGTGAAGGTATCTGTGCATAATAGAAATACCTATATCGTGGACGAAACCGGCAACAAAAGCTTGACCGCTGTCTATATAGCCCAAATCTTCCGCAATTTTTTTAGCAAGCACACCTGTTAAAAACGAATGAGCAAAAAATTCATTTTGATCCAAGTATTCGTCAGTTTTGTTTTTAAATAACTCGAACATCATCAGCGACCAAACAATGTTTTGAAGTTCACTGAAACCGAGAACCATTACCGCAAAATCGATTGATGTTACTTTGCGCTGAAGTCCGTAAAACGGAGAGTTTGCAATCGATAGTATTTTAAGAACCAAGCTTTGATCTTTTACAATTTCTCGTGAAAGGTCGTGGTTCGAAACACGATCGCTGCCCAACAAGCGCAGTATCTCTTTAAGAGTAGTCGGCATACTCGGCAGATTGTGAATGTTTTCAAGAATCAATTCTGTTCTTTTTCGTTTTTCCGGTAAAGGTATTGAAGTTGTTGTTGTCATGGTTTATATACCTATTGATTCATAGTCTGTTTTAAAAAGTGATTCATAATTTTCTATTAATTTGTCAAGATAAGATTTGGTGCCAAGATTAAGTATCGAAACAATATTTTCATCGAGTTGAAACCCGGAATCCCAAAGATAATTTCCAACTCCAACGCGGTTTGTCATGTAATCTGCAAAATGAACAACAGCGGTCAAATTTTTCCAATCTTCTGTTAAAGAAGGCGTATGATGAAAAGCGATTGCATCACCCAATGATTGCGGCAAATTCCATCTTTCAGCTAGAAATCTTCCGACATCTTGATGTGTCATGCCGAGAACCTGTTCTTCCGCTTCGAGATATGGGATGTTAGTTTCCTTAACCAATGTGTTTATCTGTTTAAATTCTTTATTGAAATATCTTTGAATAACCGAAATGCCGAGGTCGTGCAATAAACCGGCAGTAAAAGCTTCGGCTGTTTTAGATAATCCTAAATCGTCTGCTATTTTTTTAGCTCCTAAAGCCGTAGATAAAGAATGAATCCAAAAAGCTTTCCTGTTCCAATCATCTTTGTCTTTGCTGCTGAATGCTTCTATCATTGAAAGAGCGATAACGATATTTTTAATCTGCTCGAATCCAAGAACAACAATTGCGAATTCTATTGTTGAAACTTTGCGCGGTAAACCGTACAAAGGTGAATTTGCCACAGTAAGAATCTTTGCAGTTAATCCCTGATCCTTGCTGATTATTTTTCCCAATTCATTTGTGCTCGTCATCGGGTTATCCAAAAGTTTTGTTACTTCGAACATCACTATAGGAATAGATGGAAGATTACGGATACTGTTTAGATATCTTTTTTTATTTCCGAGTTCATCGGTAGTGTTTTTAAGAGTATCAAGCATATAGTTTTGTTAATTTTTTCTTTAACGATTCAATTATTTTTGTATGGACTTGCGAAACTCGCGAAACGGTAACGCCTATTACTTTCGCAATTTCCGCGTAGTTTAAATTTTCGTAATAGTACAGTGTAATAATCAATCTTTCTTTTTCGTCGAGCTGTTTAATTGCTTCAAGCAGTAGTTCTTTTGATTCGAGTTTTTCAGAAGTATCAAGCGGGGTATCGGATTCATCGGATATAACTTCATACAACTGGCAATTACTGTCTTCATCAATTGAATTGTTTAAAGACATTGTTGTATGGTAAAGTTCTTCATCCGTTGTTGTGTAAACTCTTTGCTTGCTCTGAATTTTACGCAGTTCGTCGATAATTTTTCCACGAATACGCTGAATAGCATAAGTTTCAAATTTTGTTCCGTATTCAGGATCAAATCTATCGATCGCCTCGCTCAAACCTTCGATACCGAATTGGAAATAATCCCGGTCATCAAAAATTTTATTGCTGATGAATTTAGAATTGTGAATAACATAGTGAACAAGATTTGTGTAGGTAAGAATTATCTGCCTCTTTATATCGGGCGATGCTTCGTTTTTATATTGCTGCCAAAGTTGAGTTGTACTCATTTTTTATTTCCCGCCTAAATTTTCTGCTAATTCGTCTTTCTTTTTATATAAAGCTTTGTTAATTGATTTGATAACAAGGATGGAAATGAGAGCGAGCATTATTGTTACAAAAATGAAAACTAAAAATGAACGCAGAATAACTTGTTCAACCGGCAAACCGCGCTGGGCGAAGAATATTATTCCTAAAAAGAAAACCAGAAATCCTACTTGTATTACTATTTTGTTCATTGACTATCACTCCCTTTGTGTCATAAAACTCAAAGATTATACCAGAGTGATAAACTGTGATTTAATTCGATAATGCTTGAAAAAAGGATGTTTTTGAGGTTTTTAAGCTTGGCTGGAATTTAGTGTTTGGTCACTATTAGCCATCTGATGAAATTCATTAATCTTTCCCGAAAGTTCGAGTATTTGCTCTGCTTCGGGAGATAAGATGTATGAATTAAGAAATAATTTTTGCTCTAATAGACTTGTGCGGATTTCTTCCGAATAGAAAATTGATCCGAGATGAATCAACTCAATATTCAAGAAATGGTTAACTGCGGTTTGAAGTTTTTCAAAAGTGTGAAAACCGTCTTCGCTATCTTTGCACTTATTAATTACAACGGGAAAAATATTTTTTCCGCTATTCTGATATAGAAATTTCATCAGCACATAAGAATCCATTACTGCGGTAGGTTCGGTAGTTACCACAAAAATATTTTCATCGCATCTTCTTAATAAATTAATAGCATTTAAGTCGGCGCCCGCGCCGGTATCAATTAATATAAAATCATAATTGTCGGAAATCTTCTTAATATTGTTGAATAAAATTGTGTACTGGGAATCCGACAACTGAAGTAAAGCCGACGAACCTGCCTCGCCGAAAATTGCATCAACATTATAAGTAAGATTTGTGATTGTCTCTGTAATCAATTTTTTACCGAGGACAAAATCATTAAGCGTTGATAAAGGATTAACATTCAACATTAAATGAAGATTTGCCAAATTATAATCAAGATCGATAAGCAAAACTTTCTTTTGAAGCCGCGCAAGTGCGTATGCCGTGTTAAGCGCAAGGAATGATTTCCCTGTTCCGCCTTTGCCGGATGTAAAAGAGAATATTTTTTTTAAATGCTCGCCGGAGTTGTTTTTATCCAAATACAGCAAACGTAATTTTTCGGCTTGATCTTTCATTACATTGCCAACCCGGTATAGATTATTTTTGCAATGTATTCCGAATCCGCCGAGATTATATCGTCCGGAATAACCTGCCCGTTTGTTAAAAACATTATCGGTTTACTGTAATTCATTGTAATATTAATAAGATTGCCGTATGTGATTGCCTCGTCGATTTTAGTAAATAAAAATGAGCTGTAATTAAATAAACTAAATTTATCCGCGGCATCCATCAACGTTCTTTCCGAGCTTGTTGCACTTAGAACAAGCAGTGTATCGTCAACCGGAATTTTATCGAGAAACA
>CAZRMG010000085.1:0-7857 GCA_964601095.1 uncultured Melioribacteraceae bacterium
GCCATCATTTCAATAGCGCAGCATGCAAGTCCAAAACCAAGCTGCCAAATTGAAGAGAGGCGAGCCCAGTTTAAAAGATCATCAACCTTTGTGATAACAATATTGTCGTCAGAAAATTCTTTATCTAATAAACCCATTTTCTATCTTCAATAAATTGAAAACTGTCGAATACAATCTCAAGAAAACTATTTGTTGTCAGTTTCCGCAAGACTCTTATTTAATAAATCTTTCAATACAGGTGCTTTTGGTTGAGGGCGTGCCCATTCCAAATCGCCTTTGCGCCATTCGTATGCCATGCCCAAACCTAAAACAAGTAAAAATATTAAACCGGCGACGAAACCATATACTCCGAATTCTTGATAAACCATTGCCCATGGAAATAAAAGAACAACCTCCACATCGAAGATTAAAAAGATAAGAGCTACAACATAGAAGCGTATATTAAACTTAATCCATGGAGAACCTTCGGGATTTTCACCGCATTCATAAATTTTTTCTTTTTCGAATGACGGTCGGTTTGGACGGATCAACTTATTAATAAATAAGGTAATAGTTACGAAAACTATCGCAAGTATTAAAAAGATTAGGATTTTTCCGAATTCAGTAAGCATAGCCTTTCAATAACGTTGGGCGAAAAATAGTATAACCGAGATTGTATGTCAAGAAATCTTATTTAAGTTTTTCGAAAAGTATTTTTTCTGCTTTGATTTAATAGAACAGGTAAAAAAACTCATTGTTTTAAAATTATTATATTATTGTTGTTAAATTTGGTAAGATTATTCCGGGGCTGAAATGAAGGGACATTTTTATTCTTTCCTTTTCTTGATTATGTTATTTGCAAAATTTAATGCTCAGGTTTTAGACTCAAAATGGTTAAAAGTGATTGAGTTTGACGATCAATCGGTATTTCTAGATTCAACAAATATTAAACAGGTAAACAATCAAATTACAATTGTAAGTTTAACACAATTCAATCACCCCCAATATATCACTGCTTATAAAAAGGAAGCCGGATCTATTAAATCCCAGATACTTTTTAACATTAGCTCAAGAAAATACACATTACTCGGAAGTTTGTATTATGATAATCAATTAAGAATAATTGGCGAAACGTCGCTGCCGGGTTTTTCATTGGGGAACGAAGCGTTTGCAATTTCTGTTGATTCAAATAAAACGATAAAAGCTTTGTATCAAGAATCAATTTCATTACTTGGAATTGATACATCTCAATATATTGATCAAGAATCAACAAGTAAGGAAGAAAGACTGCGCTCATTAATTGATAATTCGGGTACTGTAATTCCTAACCAGCAAACAGAAATCAATCAGAATATGGATGCTGCCGAAAAAGAAAAAGTTAATAAAAATCAGATTGAAGATAAAAACCTCAAAGCAAAAAAGGATAACGACAGTAATTCTGGTTATGATTTAAGTTCTGAAAGAAATGTTAGGAGCATGATTTTTACGGATGGACAAAAGTATTGCTTTCAAGTTTCATCATGGAGGCAAAAAGCGCAAGCCGAAAGAGAAGTTGAAAGATTAAAAAGAAATGGTGAACAAGCATTTTTGGTTGAAGCAAATGTTCCATCAAAAGGCGGAAAGTGGTATAGAGTTCGAATTGGTTATTTCAATTCTTTAGAGGAAACCGAAAACTATATGAGGAAAAGATAGATCAGAAGCGTAAATTATTAATCTTTATATCATTATTGGTAACATAATATCAAGAAAGAACTTAGCATGAAAAACATAAATAAAAAAATTCCAATCATTATAATGATTTTTGCTTTAATTTCATTTGAAAATTGCACTGCACAACAAAAAAATCCTAAACAAGAAAATAATGTGAAAGGTAAGAGTATGACCGCAGAAAATAAGAAAACAAACGATGAATGGAAAAAGGGATTAACACCGGAGCAATATCATATTTTAAGAGAAAAAGGAACAGAAAGACCGTTTACAGGGAAGTATTGGAATTTTGACGAAGATGGTTTTTATCATTGTGCCGCTTGTGGAGCAATACTTTTTGATTCTGATACAAAGTTTGATGCCGGTTGCGGTTGGCCGAGTTTCAGCGATGTTGTGAACAATAATAATATCATTACAAAAGAAGATCATTCTTTGGGAATGAGTCGCATCGAAGTTATGTGTGCGAATTGTGAAGGACATTTAGGGCACGTTTTTGACGATGGACCAAATCCAACCGGATTAAGATATTGTATTAATTCTGCGTCGATTGAATTCGAAAAAAGTGAGAAATGAATTTCTGAAAATATTTTAAGAAATTTTTACTGATTGGATTATAAAGAATTAGAGTTGTGAAACTTTGACAATACTGAAAACTAATATTGCAACACCAATCCATTGAATAATGCTTAAGACATTTCCATGAATTAGATAGTCAAGTATTACAGCCGTTAATGGAAATGCAAGTTCACAAATAGTTGCAACAGAAGCCGAAATATTTTTCAAACCAAAATAGTAAAGAAATATTGCTGCGCCGCCGGTTGTAAAAGCTATAATTAAAAACACTCCCCATTGAACTGCCGTAACATTTGCTATCGATCCGAGCTCGCCGAAAGAAGCGACAAGTAGCATCATGATTATAGTTGAGAATAAAAACCTTAAGTAAGTCCCAAATTCATAACCGATATTTTTCAGCCCTATTTTGCTGAACACGGTTGATGAGCTAAAACTTATAGCCGCAATTATTGATAGAGCAACAGCAACAGTGGTTTTATCTCCGGTTGAAAAATTTGGAAAAGACAAACCGAAAGTCATTAGATAAGCACCGGAAATTGCGATTGATGCCCAAAGAAAAAATATTTTTGGAAGTCTTTCCTTTAATAATATTGCAGCGAGGGCTAATGCGAAAACCGGTTGAAGTTTTTGAATAAGAATTACTACCGATAAATTAACATAGTTTACAAAGAATAATGCTTTTGTAATTGCCATTGTTCCGATTGCGCCGCCGAACAATGCAACACCTCCGAACGCCAGCCATTCCTTTCTTGAAAGTGATTTAATCTTATTAATATTTTTATATAAAAAAGGTGTTAGAAAAAATGCCACGATTGCACTTTCAATTAAAACAACAATTGTTACAGGTAAACTATACAAAGCCGGGCGTAAAACAATTCCGTCAATTCCCCAAAGAGATGCGGCAACAATAACAAAAAACGGTGCAAATTTTTTCATGTTAAAATTCTTTCAATTGTTTTATTCAATAATGTTCATACTCTTAAAATGAAATCTGTACAACATACTCGTTCCGATAATTACTAAACCCACAGTTAGTCCAATCCAAACCCCAACAACTCCCATTTGAAAATAAAATCCGAGCAGCCATGCGACCGGGATGGCAAAAATCCAATAAGAAAAGATTGATACGATTAGTGGAATTTTCACATCCGTCAAACCGCGTAAAGCACCAATGCTCGATGCTTGGAGTCCGTCGAATAATTGAAAGGCAGCCGCGAGGAGTAAAAGTGAACTTGCATAAGATATTACTTCGCCGTCGCTGTTATAATAACCAGGTAAGATATTTTTCATAATGATTATCAATGTTGCAAATATCAGCATCAGTGTTGCGGCCATACCGATTGCAGTGAAGCCGGATAATCTTATTTGCCGCACGTCTTTTTTACCCAATGCATAACCTACGCGAATTGTACCCGCGGAAGAGATTCCAAGCATAATCATATAAGTTAACGAAGCTATATTTAAAGCAATCTGATGCGCGGCTTGCTGTTTGCTGCCAATCCATCCCACCATTATTGTTGCGAAGGTGAAACATGCAACTTCCAAAAAATATTGGAATCCGCTCGGCAATCCTATTTGGATTAATTTTTTTATCAATACAAAATCTATCGGCTTAAATTTTAACGCCGGTTTAAATACAGAAACTTTTTTATAATTAATTGTAAAATACATTAATGATAAAGCCATCGTCCATCTTGTAGCCGTAGTTGCAATACCGGCGCCGAATAATCCCATTGCCGGAAAACCGAAATTTCCATAAATAAAAATCCAGTTTAAGAATGCATTTAAAACATTTGCAAGCAACGCGACAACCATCGGTGCATTCGGCATTTCCAATCCTTCAAGAAATTGCCTGTAGGTTTGGAAAATTAAAAAGGGAATAATGGAAGCAGTCAAAACTTGCATATAGGGAATTGCTTGTTTTGTAACTTCTGCCGGCTGATTCATAAAAGGAATCATTAATGAAATTGAATATATCCCGATAATCAAAAAAAATGAAAATAATAAATTAACAAGCAGCGACTGGTTTAAGGTTTTCCCACAATCTTCATTTTTCCCTGCGCCTTTAGCTATTGCAATTAAAGGCGTCGCAGCCACCGATAGTCCGATTCCCAAAACAATTACAAGAAAAAATAATCCATTTACAAGCGCGGATGCGGCCAACGATTCATACCCAACTTTGCCAACCATAATGCTGTCAACAACTCCCATCATAATATGGCCGAGCTGTCCGAACGAAATCGGTAATGCAAGTTTGAATGTTTCTTTAATGTGTGTGCGTAAATTCATTTACAAATATCCATTATCCAAAATCAAGTACCGCGTATCAAGTAATTAGTATTGAGATAAAAGAATTAAAAATTTTATCTTGAACGAACAAAATTACTAAATTGCTTTTAAAGCTATCGGAAAAATTATAGATGATTAAATCCTTTATCGAAAAAGTATTGGAAAAGTTCGGAAATAGAATTCTGCACTTCTCATCACTCTCATTATTCTCAATATTGTTTTTAATTAAATCATTAGAAAATAGTTTTATACAAGACGATGCATTCACATCTTTGCGATATGTTAAAAATTTTGTTGAAGGAAACGGACTTGTCTTCAATATCGGCGAAAGGGTGGAAGGATATACAAATTTCCTTTGGGTAATATTACTCAGCGGATTTTATTCCCTAGAAAAATTCGGTATCTGGAATCTTGACCTTGAAACTACCGCACAAATTCTATCAACAGTTTTTGGAATAGTGATTATTTGGGTTACATACTTTTTATCCAGGCAATTCATTAAAGATAAATCCGATTCGTTATTAAAAAATCTTGCATCTCTTCTCCCGTCATTTTTGATAGCTGTCTCCGGCCCCATGATTTACTGGAGCGTGAGCGGTATGGAAACCTCACTTTTTATTTCTCTTACACTTTTATCCTTTTGGTTTTATTTAAGAAATTTGAAAAATGAACATCTCGGATTCGGATTTATAATTATAAGTTTTCTAAACTCTTTACTCCGACCGGAAGGACTAATCTTTTTCGGATTAATTGTATTTCACAAGTTTTTAACTAGTGTTTACAATTCTGAAGAAAACAATTTTATTAAACGCGCATTTGTTTTTTTTAATAAGAAGATTATTTATGAACTTGCACTTTTCACAATTCTTACGGGAGTTTATTTATCATTTCGTTATTTGTATTACGGATATTTTTTGCCGAATACTTTTTATGCAAAAACTGATTTCTCAATTGAATTTCTGCAAAGAGGGATTAGATATTTTATTGATTTTTCGAAAACGAATTTATTATACGGTGTACTTCTCGTTTCCCCTTTAACTTTTCTTTTCACTAAAGAAATAAATAAAAAAATATCATTTTACTTTTTTATGATTTTCATCTGGATTGCTCTTGTAATTTTTATCGGCGGGGATGTTTTGCCGGTTCACCGCTTCTTTCTTCCTGTTCTCCCATTAATATTTATTTTAAATATTGCTGTCTTGGAATACTTAATCGGTTTAATCAAAAAATCTTTTTTAAGAGATCTGTCTTTCGCAATGCTGATTTTTGTAACTGTTATTTATGGATTATGGAATTACAATTTTCAGATGCCGTCAATACAAAATTTTAGATCATACGAAGTTGGACTTGTTAAAAAAATGAAAATTTATGTGCGTTGGATAAATGAGCAAAACAATATTACGACTGAGAATGAGAGCAAGAATGAGAGCACGAGCAAGAGCCCGCCTCGCGTTGCCGGAGGAAATGCGGGCAAGATTATTGATGATAAAAGCAAGTATAAATTATCCGTTGCGATGTCAACAATTGGTGCATTTTCTTTTTATTCCGATGCGCAAGTAATTGATATAGTTGGTTTAACAGATGAATATATTGCTCACAATCCTAAAGAGGTTGAAGGAATTAACGATGAACTACCGGTTTTGTGGAAGGAGAGACGATACAACGCGGAATATGTTCTTTCGCGAAAACCGGATTATATTATTTTTCCCGCAGGCGCAAAACCGAGTGCTTTTGCTGAATGCGCTTTGTTTGTTCAAAATGATTTTCACAAAGAATATTATACGCAATTAATTTATTCGCGTGAACTTAACCAGCTTCTTCCAATATTCTCTCGCCGAAATGAAAATGATCAAAAACTTACCTCGCGTTACCGGAGGCAAGGCGGGAAAGAATATGAACAAGATCAAGAGCATGAGCAAGAAAAAATAAAAGAGCAAAATTGCGAAGTAAGGTTTGTAAAACATTATATAAATGCTGTCAATCTTTTTCTCAATATGACAGAAAATAGAAGTTATTCATTACTGAAAGAAATTATATCTGAGTGTAATTCGGTTATTCAATATTGTCCGGATAGAATTGGTGATGCCGAGACAATCAAAGGTTATGCCTTATATCATTCCGGTAATCAAAACCGGTCAAAATTATTTTTTGAAAATTCTATAAAACATGATTCTCTTAACATGATCTCGCGGTATTATCTAAAGAATATTTATTTCTCGGAAAAAGATACAACTGCGGCTATAAATCAATTGCGGTATCTTCAAAAATACTCGCCAGGAATTTTTCAAATGTTTTAATAACTTTTGCTAAAATAGAACATTAACATTAACTTTCGAACAAAAAGGAATACCAAATGGGAAATCTCGGCGCAACGGAAATTATTCTGATAGTTTTAGTGCTTATTCTTCTTTTCGGCGGTAAAAAAATACCTGAGTTGATGAAAGGATTGGGGCAGGGTATTCGTTCATTCAAAAAATCCGTTAATGAAGAAGACACGGATAAAAAAGATAAAGAATAAAAATTGCTCGCAGTTGTACTTCACACCGATTGACGAAATTAAAACAGCATATTATTTTTGCACAATAAATTTTCTGCTTTTGTAAAACTATAATTAAATCCGGAGGAAAATATGAGCGATAAAAACGCTAAGAAATATGAATTTAAGGCAGAAGTAAAAAAGCTACTCGACATTCTTGTTCACTCATTATATACAAGCCGCGAAATATTTTTACGCGAATTGATTTCAAACGCATCGGACGCGCTTGACAAAATACGTTTTGAAACCACACGCGGAACGGATGTCTGCGATAAAGATCTTCCGCTCGAAATTAAAATTGAGTTTGATGAGAAGAAAAAGTTGTTAACTATTTCAGATACCGGGATAGGAATGACGCGCGACGAAATTGTTGCAAACATCGGTACGATTGCAAAATCCGGCACTGAAGAATTTCTAAAAGTTATTTCCGAAGCCAAGGGCGATACATCAAATATTATAGGCAAATTCGGCGTCGGATTCTATTCTGTCTTTATGGTTGCAAAAGAAGTAATTATAAAAACAAAATCATTTAAAGAAAACGAACCGGCAATCGAGTGGCGCTCCGATGGCACAGGCGATTTCGAAATATTTGAATTGGATGAAAAATTAAAACGCGGAACAACAATTGAAATTCATCTTAAAGACGATGCGGCGGAGTTCACCGAAAAATGGAAACTCGAAAACGCGATTAAAAAACATTCCAACTTTATCACATTCCCGATTTACCTCGGCGCAGATAAAATAAATACTGTTACCGCTATTTGGCGCGAACC
>CAZRMG010000085.1:7867-9340 GCA_964601095.1 uncultured Melioribacteraceae bacterium
AGGTTAAAAAAGAACAGTACAACGAGTTCTATAAATTTTTAACTTATGATAATGAAGAGCCGGCAGAAATAATTCACAAATCGGTCGATGCGCCGATTCAATTCAATGCATTGATTTTTATCCCCAAAAAAAGTTTTGAATTTTTCTGGCACGACCGAGAAAACTACGGACTCGATTTGTACGTGCGCCGTGTTTTGATCCAACATAAAAACAAAGACTTGCTGCCGGAATTTTTAAGCTTTGCAAAAGGTGTTGTTGATTCCGAAGATTTACCTTTGAACATTTCCCGCGAAACTTTGCAGGAAAATGTTGTCTTTTCAAAAATTGCATCAAACGTTACATCCAATATTTTAAGCTATCTTCAAGATAAAGCAAAGAGCGATACCGAAGGATACAACCAATTTTGGAAAGAGCACGGAAGAGTTTTCAAACTCGGGTACACAGATTTTACAAATCACGAAAAATATGTAGAACTGCTGCGCTTTAATTCTTCCGCCTCAAAAGATAAAGATGAGTTAATGTCGTTCGCGGATTATGCTGCGCGGATGAAAGAAGGGCAGAAGGAAATTTATTACATTAGCGGCAGTTCCCGCGAGGCAGTTGAAGCAGACCCGCACATGGAAATTTTTAGAAACAAAGGTCTCGAAGTTTTATATCTCTACGATCCGATTGACGAAATTGCCGTACAAACTTTGCGCAAGTATAAAGACTATGATTTGAAATCAATAGACATTGCCGATATGAAAAAAGTTCAGGAATTATCGGATGTTGATAAAAAAGAAAAAACTTTTGATGAACTTGAAACCGACGACAAAAAACATTTCTTTAGTCTGCTTTCAAAAATGAAATCAATTTTGGGCGAGCGGGTAACGGATGTTAAAGAATCCAAACGTTTGGTTGACAGCGCTTCGTGCTTGGTTTCGGAAGACGATGGAATGTCCAACACAATGCAGAAGATTTTAAGGATGACGAATAAAGAAGTCGGCCCTCAGAAAAAAATTATGGAAGTTAACCCGGATCATAAATTGACGCGCAATTTGTTGAAAGTATTTAAATCTGATGCAAATGACGACTATATTATTAACGTTACCGAACAACTATTTGAATCCGCTTTGCTTCAAGAAGGAATACTCGACGACCCGCATAATCTTGTAAAACGTATGAACAAACTCCTCGAACAATCCAGCGATTGGTACACAAACATTAAGAAACTTTAAATTCCGAGCCCCGCCTTTGGCGGGGTGAAGAATCTCTATATTAGCTATGTGTAAATAAAAGTTTTAAATAGACCCGACATTCATATCGGGTGTAAGAATAATTGAAAAAAGTTGGCTTTAGCCACATTTATTCAGTTATGCAGTAAGAGTAAAAGTGTTATTCCATTCACCGAGCCGATTATAATCAGACAAAACATAAATTAATATTCAAAATATTTAGAATTGCATTTTAAATTATTAATTGGCATTTTCAATT
>CAZRMG010000086.1:0-9333 GCA_964601095.1 uncultured Melioribacteraceae bacterium
GCTTCCTTTTCTACCAACTGCAACTGTAAAGGTTGAATTATGAAAAATATTATAAAACTATTTTTCGTCTTTGCGATTTTTTTTGTTTTCATTTCATGCGAAGATAGTGTAGATCCTTTTGGCGACCTTGAAGAAAAATATGTTTTAAATTGTGTTATCCGCGGCGATTCTACTTTTCAAACTGCAACTTTAACAAAAAGCTACCAGGTTACAAACGGTGATCCTTATTCAATAATAGATGATCCCGCAGTTAAAGGAGCTATAATTAGAATATGGAATCAAAATGATAAAGTAACAGTTTTGAGAGATACCACAATTAGTGAACCTGAAGGTTCCAACTATAAAAAACCATACACAGTTTTTTACACGAATGATTTTCAACCGGCTGAAAACTCTACTGTGGAAATAGAAGCAATTTTACCTGATGGGAAAAAACTTAGATCAACAACTTTGGTGCCTGCAAAAATAGTGATCCGCCAAAGCCAAAGTACGGGACAAATACCTCCCAAGGAGGGTGATCAAATTTCTGTAAAATGGGAAAGCGCGCAAAAGCAGCCGCTGTTTGTAATTCGGCTGGCTATTTATTATTTCAAACATGAAGACGGCGTTAAAAAAAGAAATGTTTTTACTGTTCCATTGTATTACACAAATTATGCGGGCGAATCTATTCCTATAAGTTCTAAACCGCAAAGTGAGCTTTCTTACGAAGTAAGCATGGAAACAATAAATAAAGCGATGGAGCTTATTTCAAAAGGAGATGCGAACAAAGGACGGTATGAAATTCTAAGTTGTATTGCCGAAGTTCTTTCACTTAACGAGGAATTAAGTCTTTATTACAACGGTACTATTCGCGGTAGTGATCATTATTCCGTTAAACTTGATGAAACCGATTTTTCCAACATAGAAAATGGTAACGGATTGTTCGGAGTTTATATGCGTTCGTATTTTGCTATTCGATTTAAGCATTCTTACATTTCCTCATTCGGATATATTGCGGGGTTGCCTGATGTACTATAATTCGATAAAAAAGATTTATAACATTATGAAAACATCTAGAATTTTCTTTTTAATTCTTTTATCAGTTATGTTGTTTAATTCTTGCGATAAAGAAGTATTCACAGGATATCCTACCGAACCGCCGGCCCATTTCGGAAAAATATTTTTAAATAGCGATCCGCCTGAAGCACTGATTTATATCAATAACAAAAACACAGGTTATGTAACTCCAGATACTGTTAAATGGCTTGAGACAGGCAGTTATACCGTTACATTAAAACAAGGATTATTCGGCGATTCAAGCTTCGTTGTTAATATAGATGAAAATATTAAAAAGGAAATTTTTGTTGATTATAGAAACAATCCTAAATTCTGGGGAAAAATTGAATGTAATTCCAAGCCGAGCGGCGCTGCAATTTTTCTTAATGGGGTTAATACCGAATTAACTACTCCAAGCACAATTACAAAACTTCCCGGCAATTATACTGTAAAACTTTCATATCCAAATTGTCGGGAAGACAGCGTTTCGTTTCTTTTATACGGTGGAAAAAAACAATACATTAATATTTTATTGGAAGATACTACATATTGGGTTAGTTATAAATTATCAAACTCGCAGATTCCAAGCAATATTATTTCGTGTATTACAGTTGATAAAAATAATTTTAAATGGATCGGAACTAGGGATAAAGGTATTGCCGCTTTTGACGGTAAAAATTGGTATAAATACGACACAAAAAATAGTTCTTTAATAAGTGATTTTATTTATTGCATTGAAGTTGCGGACGATAATTCGGTTTGGGTGGGCACTGCTGTTGGTCTTTCTGTTTACCGTAACGGAACTTGGCAGAACTTCAGCGAATCATATCTCAATCAATACGTTACTGATATTGAAATTGGAAAAAATGGAGATATATGGGTATCAACCGAAGTTGGTTTAGCAAAATATAGTTCGGGCGTTTGGCAAATATATACTACATCTAATTCCGGTCTTGTTGCAAATTATACAACATGTGTTACCGTAGATGAAATAGGAAATGTATGGGTAGGAACTAACATGTTTGGTATCAGTAAGTTCGATGGTAATAATTGGCAAACTTTTATAGTTGCAAACATGGGCGTTGATACTGGCATCGGAAATATCATAGTTAATTTAGCGGCAGATAAAGACAATAATATTTGGGCGGCTCATGCAGTTAATGATAAAGCCGGTATCCGGGGTGGAATGACTAGATTTGACGGTTCAAAATGGTCAGAATGGAAATACACAGGCGTGAATACAAATTACGTTGAATCAATAAATGTTGATAAAAACAATACAAAGTGGGTTGGTACAACAAACGGACTTGCCGAAATAACAGATCAGGAAGTAGTGAATATATATAATGTGCAAAACTCGCAAATACCGCTGGGCAGGGTAACTGGTGTTGCTTTAGATAAACAAGATATTATTTGGGTTACAACTCTTAATAACGGTATATCAAAATATAAAAGATAGAATTTGTTGATTTTCTTTTATTTTCAGAGAATTCTCACTCGTTTACCTAATAGTGCATAGATATTTACCTCAAAAAAAACTTAAATTTTATTTTGCTATGACGTAATGAAAGTTTATGTTTGTGCATACCAAACGGTCGGTTTATGAACGAAACAAAAGAACATATCTTAAAAATTGCTTTCGGGTTATTTCTTCAGAAGAATTTTAAAGAAGTAACAATGAAAGAAATTGTTGAAAAGACTGGTTTATCAAAGGGCGCTTTCTATCACTATTTTGAAAGTAAGGAGAAACTGTTCTTTGAAGTGATTGATACATTTTATTTTAAAAATATTATGGTTGATTTCAATCAGCTTAATAAAAATACTCTTTATGATTTCTATCAAGATTATGTTGAAAAAATGGTTCTTATCATAAATAAAATGAAAACCGATTATTCGTACTGCGATTCATTGGCAAATATGAATTTTATTACAATCATGTTTGATGCTGTCCACATGTTTCCAGAATTGAAAAGTAAATTAATGAAATCAATGCAGGAAGAACTTGAAGCATGGATCGAAGTTATAAAAAATTCTAGGGAGAAGGGGGAGTTTACTTCACCTATGACTGACGACCAGATTGCAAAGGTATTTATTTATTCGAACGACGGGATAGGTTTAAGACTGCTGTTGGAAAATAAAACAGGTAAAATGAAAGAAGAAATGTTGACGCTGTGGGATAATTTTTACAAGGAAATTAAAGATTAACAAAATGTGCCGTTTATATGCATATTATCTTTTAAAGAATACTTGCAAAAGTAACTTTTAATAAGATTGATACGTCTATTTAACGTGCCGTTTTCAAAAAAAATTATATGTATCATTAAAGGAAATAATTATGATTAAATGCAAAGCTTTTTTGGCTTCCCTTTTGTTGTCGATTTTTGTGTGTAATAGTGTGCATGCGCAGGAAAGCAAAAAGGTGATCTACCTTTCATGGAAAAATGTTGTCGATATTTCATTAAAAGATAATCTGAGTCTAAAATCAAAATCACTCGATTATGATTCTCAGAATCTTGAAACATGGAAATCACTGTCATACTTTTTGCCGACTATAAATTACCAGGCAATTGCGCAGAAAAATATTGAACTGCCTGTATTTGTTTTTATGGGGCAGAGTATTGCCGTCGGATCGCCTTATAATTTCCAGCATTCTCTTAGCGTTACACTACCGCTTTTTACAGGCGGCAGCAGATGGTTTAATTACGACATTCAAAGTTCTCTTAAAAAATCTTTGAGTGAAGAATTAAAAGGTATGGAAGAAGAAACCGTTTTAAATTCTGTACAAGCATATTATGCCATTATTCTTGCTGATGAATTGGCAAAAGCTGCAGAAGACGCCGTTAATGTTGCCAAGCGAAATTTTGAGCAGGTGCAAAAATTTTATAATGCAGGAACCGCAACTGAATTGGATTTACAAAGATCAAAAGCTCAATATTCATCAACTTTACCTATGCTCGAATCTGCTCTGTCGAACAAAAAATTATCGACTCAAAGATTAAAAAGCTTATTGAATATTCCGCTAACTGATTCTTTGGTTGTTACCGACGGTTTAGATAAAACAGAATTTCTTAATGAATATATGAATACTTCACTCGAAGGATTTAAAATCCTTTCGGAAGAAAATAGGAATGATTTAAAAGCTCTTAAGTATCAACAAGATGCAACAAAATCAGGCGAGAAAATTGCTATCGGAAAATTTACTCCCACAATAGCTGTAAGCGCAAGTGTTGATCATGCTGCACAAATGGAGAACGATAAAGTAATGTGGAAAGATTATATAAGATCAAAGTCTATAATGCTTTCACTTACTTGGCCTTTATTTGAAGGCGGAAGGAAAATTCTCGATTATCAAATTGCGAAAATAAAAAGCGAACAGATGGATTTGTATATCCAACAAGCACAATACGGCGCCGACCTCGATGTTGAACAAAGTTATTACGGTTTTACCGAATCGGCAAAAAGTCTTAATAGCTTAAAAGATGCATTGGAGCAATACGAAGAAAGTCTACGTATTTCAAATGTGCTTTATTCGCAGGGAATGAGTAACCAGCTTGACGTATTGAATGCTCAGCTTCTTTACACAAAAAGTAAGAGCGATTATTTACAAGGAATTTATAGTTACAATGTCAGCCAGCTTGCGCTGCTAAAGTCTGTTGGCTTATTAGACAAAATTTGGAAATAATAATTGAGGATAAAATGAACAAAAGAATATTTTCCATTATTTCTATTGCTTTGCTGTTTTTGATCGGATGTTCACAACAGGAAGAAAAAGAAGTTGAAAAACCTGTGCCTGTTAAAGTTTATAAAGTGAAATCGGAATCGATTTCAAAATATATACGTGCTACCGGTTCTATTTCAGGCGACGAAGATGTTATCCTGTACAGCAAAGTTTCTGAACGCATAGAAAAAATATTTATTACACCGGGGCAGTCAGTTAAGAAAAATCAAATTCTTGCAGAACAGAAAAACGATCTTTTAAAACAGGGACTTGATATTGCGAGTGCTTCACTTAAAACAGCTGAAGCCCAGGCAAAATTAGCCGTAATAGATTTTGAAAGAATGAGCAAACTCAATTCCGAAAAAGCTATTAGTCCGCAGCAATTTGACCAGGCCAAAATTGCAAATGAAACTGCCGTACATGCTTTGGAACAGGCAAAATCGATGCATGAACAAGCTAACGAACAATATGAAAATAGTTTTATAAAAGCTCCGTTTGATGGAGTTGCAGCGGCTGTTTATGTTGAGGAAAATCAAATGGTAAATATTGGGCAGCCTGTCGCACAGGTTGTTTCACCTTCTAAAATGAAATCGAAAATTTATTTAACCGGAGAAGATATTCAGCGTGCAAAAGTCGGGCAAAAGGTAATTGTAAAATTCCCGACAATTTCCGGCGAAGAATTCAATGCGCGCGTTGAAAAAATTAATTCTTCTATCGATCAAATGTCAAAATCGGTTGAAGTAGAAATCGAAATCCTTTCAAAAGATGTACGCATTAAATCCGGGATGTTCGGCGAATTCTACATCGAAATTGAAAGTATTACAAACAGTTTGGTTGTACCCGAAGCAGCTTTAATCTCGCAAACTGAAATAAAAATTAACCGAGAAACAGGTCTGCAGAATTCTGTAAAAAAATTCTACTTGTTCACCGTCGAAAAAAACATTGCCAAATTGAAAGAGGTTAAAACCGGTATCGCAAACAATGGACAGATCGAAATTACAAATGGACTGAATATTGGCGAATTGGTAATTGTTGTTGGGCAAAGTATCGTTAAGGAAGGTCAAACTGTAAATGTAATTGAATAAGGAAATTTTAAATTATGCTAATCACAAAATTTTCACTTAAAAGACAAATCACATTAGTAATGGTTTATGCGGTGATAATCTTTTTCAGCTTCTTTTCTTTTTCGCAGTTGAAAATAGATTTCTTCCCGGATATAACTTTTCCTTTCGCAGGCGTTATTACAAGCTATACAGGCGTTGGGCCGGAAGACATTGAAAATCTAATATCCAGACCGATTGAAGAAGCAGTGTCGTCAGTAAAAAATATTGATAAAGTTAGTTCACAATCATCAAAAGGCGCTTCGATAGTTACGCTTGAATTCAAGTACGGCACAGATATGAACATCGCCGAAAACGATATTCGAAAAAATTTGGATATGATTCGCGATTATTTACCTGAAGACGCAACGGAACCTATTGTGTTCGTATTCGATCCTTCTATGATGCCGATAGGTTATTATAGTATTAGTTCGCCGTATCTCGGTCCGGCAGAATTAAGAAGGTTATCGGAAGAAACAATTGAACCGCTGCTTGAAAGAATTGAAGGTGTTGCTTCGGTTTCAACAATGGGCGGGCAACAGCGACAGATTAATGTTGAGATTAACCCGGTTCTTCTCGCATCGTATAATTTATCTCCGAACGATGTTTATCAAACAATTCAAACAGGTAGCGGGTTGCAGCCTGCAGGAACAATCGAAACTTCAAATAAAAATTATAATCTGCGAGTACTAAGCGAATATTTATCTGTTCAACAAATACAAAACACGATTATAACTTATAAAAACAGTGTGCCGGTTTATGTAAAAGATGTTGCAAAAGTTGAAGACGGATTTAAAGAAAATACAAACGAAGTACGCGCGGATTACGGCGAAGGCGTTATGCTTGTTTTGATGAAACAGTCCGACGCGAACACAGTACAAACAAGCAACAAAGTTAAAGAGGCAATACCGGATATTGTTAAACGTCTTCCGCAAGGCACAAAGTTTAGTCCAATCTGGGACCAATCGGATTTTATTTTAAAGTCTGTGAACAATCTTCAAAGTACGGCTATAATAGCTTTTGTGCTGGCATTTATTGTTATTTATTTCTTCCTGAGAAATTTCCGCGGAAGTTTAATAATGGGAATTTCAATACCGGTTTCAGTAATTACAACATTTGCGGTTATGTTCGCGGCAAATGTTACACTAAACATTATTTCGATGGCGGGACTCGCGCTTGCTATAGGAATGCTTGTTGATAACTCCATTGTAGTTCTCGAAAATATTTACCGACACCGGGAGATGGATAAAAATTTAATGGACGCTGCTGAAATAGGCACTAAAGAAGTTGGTATGGCTATAACAGCTTCAACGTTAACGACAATTGCTGTGTTCTTGCCTGTTTTATTTGTTCCTAATATTACGGGACAGTTGTTTAAAGATATGGTTTTAACAATTACTTTCAGTCTTGTTGTATCTTTAATTGTTGCTTTAACGGTAGTACCAATGTTATCGGCCAATATTCTTAAACTGGAAGAGAAAAAGAAAGAAAGCTGGTTCACTCGATTAAAAGATAAGATGGGAAACAGCATCGAAAAACTTTCCGATAGATATAGTAAAATATTACATTGGTCAATTTATCATAGAAAAACAGTAATGATTTCTGTTGGCGTAATGTTTGTCCTCTCTATTTCACTTGTAACATTATTAGGCGGCGAATTTATGCCTAAATCGGACCAAGGTTTAATTAATGTTATTCTTGAATCGCCTTCTGGAACTCCGATTGAACAAACAAGAATTTATGCTTATAAAATTGAAGACATTATTAAAGAAGAAGTCGGTAAAGAAGATTTTGAATCGCTCGCAATATTTTACGGTGAAAGGGAAGGCATTGGCGCATTCGGAACAACATCAAGCACTATCGAACTATTCGTGAAGTTAAAACCAATGGCTGAGCGAACAAACTCGCAGTTTGTACTTCAGGATAAATTAAGGAAAAGATTCGATAAACTGCCGGGTATAACATATACATTCCAGGATGGAGGTTCTTTCTCAACGGAAAAAGATATCGAAATTAAAGTGATAGGATTTAACGTTGCCGGAGCCAAAGCAATTGCAAGTGAATTAAAATTCAAAATGGAAAAGATTAACGGACTTGTTGATATTTCCTTAAACACTAAAGAAACAACACCGGAATTACAAGTACATCTTAATAAAGATTTATTGAATCATTATAATTTATCAACGCTGCAGGTTGCTTCTAATATTTCAACTTCTATTCAAGGTAGGGTAGCATCTCAATACCGTGAGGAAGGCGATGAGTACGATATCTTTGTAAGATTCGCCAAGGAATTTAGAAATAAAAAGGAATCTCTTGAACAGTTGGAACTTAATTTGCCGACCGGCGGACGAGTAAAATTAAAAGATGTTGCTGAAATAAAAGAAGAGCAATCGAGTCCAACAATCTTTAGGGAAAATCAAAACAGATTTGTTTCGGTCGGATGCGGTTTATCAGGTACAGATTTAACAACCGCGGTTGCCGAAATAGAAAAAATTATTGCGGATACACCGATTCCTTCCGAGTATCAAGTTATAATTGGCGGATCTGCGGAAGACCAGCAGGAAGCGTATTTCTATCTTGGTCTAGCTTTCGTAGCCGCTATTTTATTAGTATATATGATTATGGCTTCGCAGTTTGAATCTTTGGTTGATCCGTTGATAATTATGTTCACGGTTCCGCTTTCAATAATTGGTGTGTTTATTTTCCTTGCGATTACAGGTACATCGTTCAGTGTTATGGCATTGGTTGGAATTGTAATGCTTGTTGGTATTGCAGTTAACAATGGAATTGTTTTGGTGGATTATATTAATCAACAACGCCGAACCGGAATGGAATTGTTTGAAGCAGTTGAATTTAGCTGTAAAGCAAGAATGAGACCCGTACTTATGACTGCAATGACGACAATCCTCGGTATGGTTCCGCTTGCAATTGAAATTGGAGAAGGCGCTGAAACATGGTCGCCGCTTGCAAGAGCAGTTATAGGCGGTTTAACAGCTACGACAGTTCTAACATTAGTTGTTATTCCAATTGTTTATATAATATTTGAACATGCCGGAGAAAAAGTAAATAAATTCTTCAAGCATAAAAAAGTTAGCAGGCAAGAATTATAATCTGTTTTAGAAATCTTAGCGGTGGAATAAAATCTATTTTACCGCTAAGATTTTTTTATACACTATCTAATACTAATATTATCTACAAAACTATTGGGTTAGTTATTATGAGTAGCACTTTCTTAATAGAAACTACTAATAATATGTATAGAAAAAATTAACTCAAGTAACCGTCCTTCCAAATACCTTTACCGCCCATAACACCAATTACCGTACCGGCTCCATAACCCCACATATATCCGAGTAGATGGCTATCCTTGTCGAAGAAGCGGATAAAAGCTGCGTCAAAATAAGCATCTACCTCAATGGCTTCTTGCTTATAGAAAACATCTTCAAAAGTGTATGGAGTACAAGCATACAATACTGCGCC
>CAZRMG010000087.1:0-9271 GCA_964601095.1 uncultured Melioribacteraceae bacterium
TCTTCATCTTTCAATTTGAATTTGACATAAACGCTCGGATCTTTCACATCTGCATAACCGAGAGCAAGTTCATGCGATGAAAGCGGCGTTTCGCAGTGCGGGCATTGAGGTACAATTTTGAATCCTTTGTAAATCAATCCCTTCTTATAATATTCCGAAAGCGCCCACCAAACTGATTCGATGTAATCATTAGTACAAGTTATATAAGGGTCGTCAAGATTTATCCAATAGCCCATTCGCTCCGTTAAAGTCTGCCACCCTTCTTTCATTTCGATGTGATGATAAACCAAATCTTTCGCTTTTTTATTGAATGCAGCAACGCCGTATTTTTCAATATCTGATTTTTGTGTAAAGCCAAGCTCTTTCTCTAATGCAATTTCTATCGGTAAGCCGTGTGTGTCCCATCCCGCTTTGCGGTGGACTTGAAATCCCTTCATAGTTTTATAACGGCAAACCAAATCTTTTAAAGCTCTTGCCATAACGTGGTGAATACCCGGTCTCCCGTTTACCGTTGGCGGTCCTTCATAAAACGTAAATGGTTTTGATGCCGGGCGGGCTGTAACGCTTTTTTCAAATATTCCGTGTTTCTGCCAGAATTCTAAAATTCTTTTTTCGATCTCCGGGTAACTTATTTTTTCGTCAAACTGCTTGAACATTTTTTTCTCTGTATATGATTTTGTAAATAATTTATTCTTGTTCCGATTCGTATTGTTTTATTAATTCTTTTTCAGTAGTGATAAACTCTTTCAACCTTAATTCTATTTGATGTTTGCGTTCGAGAAGTTCATCGGCACTTTGTTGAGCTTCGAAAATCATTCTTTCTGATTTTAGTCTTGCCTCTTCAATAATTAATTGAGCTTCGCGCTGAGCATTCGTCAACATTCTTTTCATTTCTTCCAATTTCAATTTTGATGCATTGCCATCTTTCTGCATAATTAAAAGTTCGCAAACAACCATGCCGAACAATGCCATCGCACCGAGAGAAATGCTGCGTAAAACATAAAGTATAATATTTTCAACAAGCAGATCACTCAATCCAAAATATTCGCTGAAAAATGAAATCAGCAGCACACTTAAAAATGCGTTCGACACAATAACTGAAAATACAACTTTACCGCCGTGGTTATAACCGAGTGTTTTATTCATCAACCAGCCGCATGCAAAAGAAAAGATTGAAAGCACAAACCAAACCGAAAAATTCTGGTATCCGGCTTTGAAAATATCCGTGCTTAAAAAATTTGATGCGAATATTATAATAGTTAACAATCCCGCCGTTGCATAATATACCGGTTTTCTCTCTGTCATAATTTCTTTATCACTTCTTTCATTATCAAAGTCATTTTAGGTTCAGCTTCGTTTGCTGCTGCAATAATTTCTTCCAACAATGCCGGCTTTAATGAATCCGGGAAACATTCATCCGTTACGATGCTAATGCCCAAAACTTTCATACCCATGTGATTTGCCGCTATATTTTCCGGAATAGTTGACATGCCCACTACATCCGCACCAATATTGCGCAGAAATCTGTATTCAGCCCGAGTTTCGAGATTAGGACCCGGCACAGCAACATAAACACCTTTTTGAACTTTGATCCTATTATTTAGCGCAACTTCTTCCGCCAATTTTAACAATTCGAAATTATACGGCTCGCTCATATCCGGAAATCTTGGACCAAGTTCGTTTTCATTTTTACCGATTAGAGGATTATCTCCTAATAAATTTATATGATCAACAATAAGCATAATATCGCCGCGCCTGTAAAGAGGATTCATACCGCCGCATGCATTCGAAACGAGAAGAGTTTTAACACCTAGAAATTTCATTACACGAACTGGATATGTTATTTGCTGCATGGTATACCCTTCGTAATAATGAAAACGTCCTTGCATCGCAACAACATTTTTTCCGTTGATCATTCCAAATATCAACTTGCCGTGATGAGATTCAACGGTTGATAACGGGAAATGAGGAAGTTCAGCATAATCGATCTCGTGTTCAATCTCAATTTCTTTTACCAATCCGCCGAGCCCGGTACCAAGTATAATTCCAACTTCGTAATTCTTAGAAGTTTTCTTTCGAATTACTTCGAGAGTATCATTTATTTTGTTAATCAGTTCGCTCATAATAATTTTTCCAAGATGTCGTCAACGTTTATATCGCTTTGATCTTCTATTCTATTTTGTTCTGTTAAATTTTCTTTCTTTCTTTTTCTCGGCTGAATATTTTCAACATTAAATTCAAGAATACTACTTTGTGTTTCAATCATCGCTTTCAAACGGGAGATTAATAACTTTCTTTCTTCCCTTAATTTAAGAACCGAATCCCTAACCGTATTCGCGCTTTCTTTTGCTTTTTCGATCATTTGAACGGCTTTGAGTTCGGCTTCTTTAAGCATAAGTGCCGTCTGTTTTTTTGTTGAATCAACAGCTTTATTTGTCGATTCGGTTGCAGTTAAAAAAGCCGTCTGCAGATTTTTTTCGATCTTCTTATACTCTTTCATCTGCTCTTCAATTTTTTCGAGATCGAATTTTAATTTGTCGTTTTCAATTTGCAATCTTTCGAATTCGTCGGCAAGTTTTTCGAGGAATGCTTTTACTTCATCCTTGTCGTATCCTCTAACGGATTTGTTAAATTCTTGATTCTTAATCCCGTACGGGGTGTACTTCATTTTATACCCGTGTTAATTATAATTTCTTCCGCCGAAAATTGCAGTGCCTATTCTCAACATTGTCGAACCTTCTTCTATCGCAATTTCGAAATCGTTCGTCATTCCCATCGATAATTCCGTAAGTCCAAAACCATTTTCATTCATTTTCAATTTCAACTCGTACAAATTTTTAAATGACTTACGAATTTCATTTTCATCTTCCGTAAACGGAGCCATCGTCATCAATCCGGCTAATTTTAGATTTTCAGCTTTCATGCAAAACTCGGCTGTATCCATAATTTCTTTCTCTTCAGCGAGTCCAAATTTTGTTGCTTCATCAGATGTTTTAATTTCCAAAAGAACGTTTTGTATTTTATTGTTACGTAAAGCCGACCCGTTGATTTCTTCAGCAAGTTTTATCGAATCTACGGAATGAATATACTCGGCGTTTTTTATAACATATTTTATTTTATTGGATTGAAGATGACCTATAAAATGCCAATTAAAATCCCCGTTTATTAATTCTGATTTATCTCTTAATTCCTGAGCTTTATTTTCTCCAAAATCTTTTATTCCGGCTTTAACAGCTTCTTTTATAAGATCGACCGGCTGTGTTTTGGAAACCCCAATCAGTCTTATTTCAGAACGTCTTCTTTTGCATGAATTGCATTTTTCAAGAATACGTTCTTCCAATATTTTTAAATTTTCAAAAACCATTTTTTAAAGCTTCCAACTTTAACAAAGTTAAAAATAGCGTTTTTAATATCCCTGCCCATCAAATTACAAGACGCCAAAGCTGGAAGAATTGAGCAAAATTAAGGGTGAAAAGCTATTCCTTTTGATTCTAAAAGTCAACGAACATTGAGCTTAAATATAATAAAAAGAGGGGCTCTTTTAGCCCCTCTTCCATAAATAAATAAATTGTTTCAATAATAAATTAACTACATCCCGTAGTGGAGCCGCAAGTAGTACACTTTAAGCATGTTCCATTTCTAACCATTGTCATACTTTGGCATTCGGGACAAATATCGCCGGTATAACCGCGTTCGCGCGCTTTTTGAACAGGGTCGTTATTGAGCATTATAATACGTGCTTTTTCTCTAGATTTTTCGGGGATAATTGCTCTTTCGGCAATACGTTTTACCCCGTCTAATTCAATAGTTCTTTCGCTTACGATTTCTTCACTTTCAAAATCCGGTTCAACAACGGCAGCACGATACTCAACAGGTTTTTTGGGAAGTTCATCTTCTTCCACATGGGCCAGATCGTTTCTGCTAAGATATGTTACTGCAAGCTCTCTAAAAATATAATCTATGACGGAGGTTGCCATTTTAATTCTGCTGTGCCCGCTCACAACGCCGCTCGGTTCAAATCTTGTGAATACGAAAGCGTCAGTAAATTCTTCTAGCGGAACACCATGCTGTAAACCAAGTGAAATTGAAATAGCGAAACAGTTTAGTAAACTTCTGAATGCTGCGCCTTCTTTGTGCATATCGATAAATATTTCACCAAGCTGCCCGTTGTCATATTCGCCTGTTCTGATATAAACAGATTGACCGTTAATTTTTACTTTTTGAGTGTAACCGGTTCTACGATCGGGAAGTCTTCTTCTTTTTGCAATGTAACGATGAATTATTTTTTCCGCAATCTTAATGATATCGTTTTCATCTTTCTTTTCGAGTAGGTCTTCAATATCCTCTTCCGTCATCGTATTTAAAGGTTGAGAAAGTTTTGAGCCATCGCGGTACAATGCATTTGCTTTACATCCAAGTTTCCATGATTGTAAATAAGCATATTTAATATCATCAATTGATGCAGAGTTGGGTAAATTTATTGTTTTAGAAATAGCACCGGAAATAAACGGCTGAGCAGCCGCCATCATGTTAATGTGCGCATCGGATTTTATAAAACGTGTTCCTTTCTTTCCGCATTTGTTCGCGCAGTCGAAGACAGGATAATGTTCGTGTTTTAAAAACGGTGCGCCTTCAATAGTCATTGTACCGCATACATAATCGTTAGCGGATGCAATTTCTTCTTTTTTAAAACCTAATTCGGTTAATAAATCAAACCCGAAATCGTTAATATGTTCTTCGGAAAATCCAAGATTTGTTTTCAGGAATTTCTCACCGAGAGTAAATTTGTTGAAAGCAAAACTAAGTTCAAAGACCGAAGGAAGAATTGTTTCAATCTTATTTAATAATTCTTCAGTAAATCCTTTTGAACGCAATGATTCGTGATTAATATAAGGGCATCCGATAAGTGTGCCTGCACCTTTTGCGTACTTAACAATTTCTTTTATTTGATCGTCGTTGTAGCCGAGTTTTTTCAACGCCGGCGGAGTAGATTGATTGATAATTTTAAAATATCCGCCGCCTGCCAACTTTTTAAATTTCACTAGAGCAAAGTCAGGTTCAATTCCGGTTGTGTCGCAATCCATTACTAAACCGATTGTTCCAGTTGGAGCAATTACGGTAACCTGTGCATTACGGAATCCGTATTTCTCGCCAAGTTTCAACGCATTGTCTGCGTCTTCTCTTGCTGCTTTTAGTAAATCGGAAGGACAATTTTCGGGATTAATTCCAACAGGATAAATAGTTAATCCTTCGTATTCTTCTTTCGGAACATTATACGCTGCACGGCGATGGTTGCGAATAACCCGCAGCATGTGCTCGGAGTTTTCTTTATACCGCGGGAATGTACCAATCTCTTTTGCCATTTCCGCAGATGTTGCGTACGAACGCATGTGCATAATTGCAGTCAACGCACCACATATTGCATAAGCTTCTTTGCTGTCGTAAGAAATTCCCTGTCGCATTAATAAAGAACCGAGATTTGCATAACCTAATCCGAGTGTTCTATAATCGTAACTTTTTTGCGCAATTTCTTTGCTTGGATATTGTGCCATTAAAACGCTTATCTCAAGAACAATAGTCCATAAACGGGTTGCATGGCGGTAAGCATCAACATCAAATTTTTGTTTTTCATCGTCATAAAATCTTACCAAGTTTAAAGATGCAAGATTACATGCAGTATCATCAAGGAACATATATTCGCTGCAAGGGTTTGATGCGCGGATACGTCCATCGGCTAAACATGTATGCCACTCATTTATAGTTGAATCATATTGCAAACCTGGATCGGCGCTTGACCAAGCGGCATAAGAAATATCATCCCACAAATCCTTAGCGCGTAAAGTTTTTGAAGGTTTAGGTGTTCTTCCTTCTTTTTCGGCTTTCTTTTTTTCCGTGCGCCAATACAAATTCCAATTGTTGTCGTTTAGAACCGATTGCATAAACTCATTTGAAACACGCACAGAATTGTTCGAATTTTGCCCGGCTACAGTAGCATATGCTTCTGAATTCCAATCAGTATCATAAATAGGGAATTCAATAGATTTGAAACCAAGCTTTGCAAGTTTGATTACTCGTTCAATGTAATTTTCCGGCACATTCATCTTCCGCGCTTCTAAAACTGCTTTACGCAAATGAAGATTTGTTCTTTTATTAAACCTATCGTTTTCGGGGTGTTCGGCAAAACATGCTTTCATCACATTATTTAAATGGAGATTACAGATTTTTGAACCTGTAACCAAAGCAGCAACTTTTTGTTCTTCAGTAACTTTCCAATTAACATATTCTTCAATATCCGGATGATCGATATCAAGAGTAACCATTTTAGCGGCACGGCGTGTTGTTCCACCTGATTTGATTGCACCTGCAGATCTGTCGCCGATTTTCAAGAACGACATCAAACCTGAAGATTTTCCACCGCCGCTTAAAGGTTCATTAAGTCCACGAAGATTTGAAAAATTAGATCCGGTCCCCGATCCATATCTAAATAAACGGGCTTCGCGAACCCACAAATCCATAATACCGCCTTCGTTAACAAGATCATCTTTAATGGATTGAATAAAACATGCGTGCGGCTGCGGATGCGTATAAGCATCTTCAGAAGAGGTTAACTTCCCTGTTTGAAAATCAACATAATAATGTCCCTGTGCCGGTCCGTTTATTCCATATGCCCAATGCAAACCTGTATTAAACCATTGCGGTGAATTCGGAGCGCAATACTGAGCGGCAAACATATACATCATTTCATCATAAAATGTTCTCGCGTCTTCTTCACTGTCAAAATATTTTCCTTTCCATCCCCAATAAGTCCATGTGCCTGCAAGTCGATGAAAAACTTGTCGTGCATCGTTCTCGGAAGAAAAACGATCTCTTTCAGATAATTCTTTTAACTTAGGGTCAGCTTCAGAACGTTGAAGCCATGTAGGTATATTTTCTTCTTTGATTCTTTTAAGAAGTTTAGGCACTCCTGCCTTTCTAAAATATTTTTGGGCTAATACATCTGTCGCAACTTGCGACCATTCTTTTGGAACTACTACGTCCTCCATCCTGAAAACAATTGATCCGTCGGGATTTTTAATTTCAGATGTTCTTTTAGTAAACTCGATTGACTCGAGAGGGTCTTTACCGGATGTAGTAAAAAGACGGTTGATCTTCATTCAGTTCTCCAGTCCTTGTACATTTGGTGAACAAAATTGTTGATTAATTTTTTTTTCAATTTTTATATGAACTTTGGTAAGTCGCCGCCCCTCTATGCGGTGTGGCAACATAACTAAAAAAATTTTTTTAAGCAATCATATGATGAAAAGAATGGGAAATAATTCAAAAGTTTTATTGATTACTTCATTGGCAAAATAGTGATTTACTTTTAAAAGAAAATATTGTTTTTTTATTTAATTTTTGTATTGAGATGTTTATCACAAAAAAATCATATTTTTAAGAAGATATAAACATTTTTTCGGATAAATGTATTTTTAATAAATCGGAGAATTAATGCTGAGTTTCATAAAAGAAATATTTCAACCAAGTAGTCACTCGGGAAGTGAAAATCTATTTAACGAACAACAAAAGATTCAAATTGCCTCGGCAACTCTTTTTATTGAAAGAGCTGATTCCAGTTTTTCAAGCGATGAGTATAAACGGATTAATGATTTAATAAAAAACATGTTTTCACTATCAAACGAGCAGGTGCATGAATTGATGGAATTGGCTGAAGACTGGATTTCGCGAAGTGTAAGTATGTATGAGTTTACAGATATAATTAACAAACACTTTTCAAGTGATGAGAAATATGAACTTGTGAAAAATTTATGGAAAATAGTTTATGCCGATAATATACTTGATAAATATGAAGAACACCTTGTGCGCGTAATTTCCCACAATTTAAAACTTAGCCACCGGGATATGATTGCTGCTAAACTTGAAGTTAAAAACTCGGGAAGAGATAAATAAATTTTTACCGATCTATGATTTTTCTGAATCATATTTATAATAACTTTAAGAAATTAAACCACGATTAGAGATAATCAATATATTATTTAAATATGAATACTAATTTTTGTCTAGACACGCGGAAATATTCAATACGTCGTTTGTACATTGAAAATATTGCAGAAATTCAAAAAATATTTGAAAAATGCAATGATTATATACTTTTTGTTGAAGGGCATGCAGTAGAAGAAAACACAGGAGAGCAAGAATTTCTTTCTCTACCAAAAGGAAAGTCACAAACCGAAAAAGAAGTGTTTGGAATATTTAACGAGCTTGACATATTAATTGGTTATCTTGATACTTTACGTGATTATCCTGGAAAAAATACTTGGTGGATTGGACTCTTGATATTTATTCCGGAAGAACGCTCAATGGGTATTGGGCAAAAAGTTGTATCATTTTTTATTGATTATGCAAAGGAGAAAGGTGCTATTGAATTAAAATTAGGCGTATTAGAAGGAAACGAGAAAGCGTTCAATTTCTGGGTAAAACTAGGATTTAAATTGGTAGATACTCTTCAATCCGATTACAATGTTCATAAAATTAATGTTATGTGTTTGAGATTAAATAATAATATCATTACAGGTTGTGTGAATTAAAAATAAACATATAAGAAAACATAATATTCCAACAAGAATAAATGGAACACTGACCCACTTCGACTTGCGTCTTTAGCGAGGCGAGTTTTTATGAAGGTTATGATTTATAATGATAAAAAATAATCTGCGATAATCATCACTAATCATAATAATCCGTGTTCTATTCTTTCATAATTATTAATTCACTGAACGGGTTTTAATAAAGCTAATCAATCAGATTACTTGCTCAATTCTTTTTCAATGAGATTAACAATTTCTTCACTTTCAGGAGTAACTTTACTTCTAAATCTTACAACAATATTACCTTCTTTATCTATAAGGAATTTTTCAAAATTCCATTTTACATCTCCCTTTTCGGTAACACTGTTATTTATTAAACGTGAATATAAAGTGGATTTTTCTTTTCCTAAAACTTTTACTTTGTCAAAGAGTTTAAACGAGACATTATAATTCGTAGAACAGAATTCTTTGATTTCTTCATTGGTTCCGGGTTCTTGTCCGCCAAAATCGTTGCACGGAAAAGCAAGTATTTCGAAACCCTGATCCTTGTATTTTTTATAGATTGTTTCCAATCCGTCATATTGTTTAGTATAACCGCAATGGCTGGCAACATTAACAATTAAAATAACTTTCCCTTTATAATCCGAAAGGTTCACTTCTTTTCCGTTCATATCTTTAACAACGAC